>JAGBSZ010000163.1 GCA_017631585.1 Bacteroidaceae bacterium | reverse complement strand
GGCAAATGGTATGCGTTGGCTTCCGGTGATTTATATACTTCGGAAAATGCAGTGGATTGGTTGCCTGTTTCGCAAGGTAATAATTATGTTGCAATAATCGGTGCTTCGGATGATGACGGTTATATGTGGCTTGCAGGTAATGGAAACATTTATCGTACAGCTGATGGTGAAACTGTGGAAGCGACAGGTACGTTGCCGGAAGATTTCCCTCTTTATGGTATTTCGACATCGTCGTATGCGTTGAGCCATAACAAAAATATTATCCGATACATGCTTGTGGGATATACCGATAAGGAATATAATGGTGCACCTGGGGTGTGGAGCAGACTATCGACGGAAAATAATTGGGTGGCTTATGATAATGCAGATAATCCGTATTCATGTCCGGCTCTCGATGGGCTTGCCGTGTTGCGTTATGATAATTCCCTTTATGCTTTCGGTGGCAAAGGTACTGTTGGAAGCAATGAGGTCGAGGCATTCAATTCGTTTTACATCTCTAAGGATAATGGCGTAGTGTGGAAAGCTCCTGAAGGTTTCTATCAGCGTTTGCCTGAGGTGTTGAAAGGGAAGAATCTCTCTTTTGTAACATTTGTGGATTCCGATAATCATATCTGGATAATTACGGATGATGATAAAGCCGGAACTTTGAAAGGAAAAATAAACCGTTTGGGTTTTAAAAAGTAATATATGGCAGAAAAGGGCTTGGCACGAATACTTCTTTTAGGCACATTTCTATTGTGTCTTGCCGGTGGCGTGCGTGCCGATGGTCTTGAGTATCGCTATGAGCTTGGTGGTATGGCAGGTGTCAGCAGTTACTACGGCGATGCCAACTATCATATTCCGCTCAAGAACATAAATGCTATGGGCGGTATTGTGTGGCGATACAATATTAATCCCCGTATGGCTGTAAAGTCTGCTTTTTCTGTTGCCGGTATATCGGGTAATACTGCCGACAGTGATAACCGTTATCCCGGGGGTGGCGTTGAGTTTGCCCGTACTTTGTATGAGCTTGGAGCTCAGTTTGAATATAACTTCTGGGCATACGGTGATGGCTTCGGGTACAAAAAGACACATCGTGTGGTGCCTTATATATTTGCGGGAATAGGTGCTACTTATGCCCCCAAGCCAGTGCAGCATGTTTTTGCGGCAAACATCCCATTAGGTTTGGGCGTGAAATGCAAGGTAATGCCACGCTTGAATATCGGGTGCGAGTTCTCATTCCGTTTTACTACAAGTGACAAGTTGGATGTGACGGCAAAAACTGCAACAGTGCTCAACGATCCTTATGGTATAAAGAGCGGATTTTTAAAGAATAAGGACAGCTATTCGTTCCTGTCGCTGTTTGTGACATACGACTTGTCCCCCAAATACAGAGAATGCAATAATTAGAATATATCATGGATTATATCGAACTTATAGACAGAAATAATATACCTCAACATATTGCAATCATAATGGATGGCAATGGTCGTTGGGCAAAGCAACGTGGATTGGAGCGTTCACAGGGGCATCAAGCCGGTGCAGCTACGGTCCGTAAACTTGTGGAGCATGCACTTAAGTTAGGTGTAAAATACCTGACATTATATACTTTCTCCACCGAGAACTGGAATCGTCCCATTGCTGAGGTAGCCGCTTTGATGGCTCTGTTGTTCGAGTCGATTGAGGAGGAGATTTTTGTAAAGAACAATGTTGCATTCCGCATAATCGGTGATCTTGAAAAATTGCCTGAGAATGTACGCGAGCGTCTTAATGCATGCGTGGAGCGCACTGCCAATAACGACAGCATGACTCTTGTGCTTGCATTGAGCTATTCTTCAAAATGGGAAATTACAGAGGCTGTGCGTTCTATTGCCTCCAAAGTAAAAGTCGGTGAGCTTGCTTTGGATGAGATTGATGACAAACTCATTTCAAACGAGTTGACAACAACATTCATGCCCGACCCTGATTTGCTCATACGTACAGGCAAGGAGCAGCGTTTGAGCAACTTCCTGCTTTGGCAAGTTGCATACTCTGAATTTTATTTCACAGAGGTTTTATGGCCCGATTTCACCAAAGAGGAACTCTATAAGGCTGTCTATGAGTATCAGCAACGTCAGCGCAGATACGGCTTGACCGGTGAGCAAGTAACAAAAGATGAAAAAACTGAATAAAATGAAATATACTTCATTCCTTAGAATATACCTGCTGTTTCTTTTGCTGTCGGGGGCTATGGCTCTTTCGGCACAGGAAACAATAGTGAAGCCTACAATTCTATATACCAATACAGCCCATAAATATACTATTGGCGGTATAAATCTGTATGGTGCAGAGAATCTTGAACCGGCGATTGTTATTGGCCTATCAGGTCTTTCGGTCGGTGATGTAATATCTGTGCCCGGTGATGAGGTAACCTCTGCGATAAAGCGTTTCTGGAAGCATGGACTTTTTGAGGATGTGAGTATTGCTGCTGACAGTATCGTGGGGAATAAAATATACCTTGGAATATCGTTGAGACAGAGACCGCGTGTATCGCAGTTGAATTTCAACGGTGTCAAGAAGTCGGAACGCGAGGACCTTGAACTTAAAATAGGTATTATAAAGGGCAATCAGATAACTCCTGATATTGCCGACCGTGCAAAGAAGGTTATTAAGGACTATTACTCTTCCAAAGGTTATAAGAATGCCGAGGTTATTGTGCGCCAGCGTCCTGACGTTACTGCAGATGGTAAGGTCATTGTTGATATCAGCATTGACAAAAAGGAGAAAGTAAGAATCAACCGCATATATATAGAAGGAGTAAATGAGCTTCCGTTGAACAAGGTCAAGTACTCGATGAAAAAGACTCGTGAAAAAACACGTTTCGACAATCTTTTCCATAATATATTCCGTCCAAAGAAATTCACTAAGGAGAATTATGATGAAGATAAGGAAAAGATGATTTCCTACTATAACGAACATGGTTATCGTGACGCGCGTATAGTAAAGGACAGC
>JAGBSZ010000162.1 GCA_017631585.1 Bacteroidaceae bacterium | reverse complement strand
TGAACATAAAATTGCAAAAACAAGATAAACCAACCACTAATGAGCTAAAGTCCCAAGCTACAACAGCGGGAATAAAGTTCAATAGTAACAACAAATAACATGAAAACCATAATGCTCGTATTCGGAACACGCCCTGAGGCTATAAAGATGGCACCTCTGGTAAAAGAGTTCCAAAAGCACCCCGAAACATTCAAGACAGTAGTATGCGTTACCGGTCAGCACCGCCAGATGCTCGACCAGGTGTTGCAACTCTTTGAAATAACACCCGAATACGACCTTAACATAATGAAGCAGGGACAGGACCTTTACGACGTCACCGCCCGCGTGCTCACAGGCATGCGCGACGTGCTGAAAGAGGTACAACCCGATGTTGTTCTTGTGCACGGCGACACCACCACAAGCACCGCAGCCGCCCTTGCAGCCTTTTACCAGCAGATTCCGGTGGGACACGTAGAGGCAGGCTTGCGCACACATAACATCTACAGCCCCTGGCCCGAGGAAATGAACCGTCAGATAACCGGTCGCATAGCAACATACAACTTTGCCCCCACGCCATTGAGCAAAGCAAACCTTTTGCGAGAGGCAGTCAACGAGGAGAGCATCACCGTAACGGGCAACACCGTCATCGATGCACTCTATTGGGTGGTCAACAAGATAAAGGAAAACGAAGCACTCGACAGCGAGTTACAGACAATGCTTGCACAGGCAGGATACGACGTAAACCGCCTTGCCGACGGCAAAAAGCTGGTACTCATCACCGGTCACCGTCGTGAAAACTTCGGCGACGGCTTCATAAACATGTGTACCGCAATCAAAGATTTGACACAGAAATACCCCGACGTTGACTTCGTATATCCCATGCACCTCAACCCCAACGTGCGCAAACCAATTGCCGAGGTTTTCGGTGAACATGTGGTAAATAAAGAAGCTCTCCCACTTTCCAAGGAGAGCCCGAAGAGTGTAGTAAATTCCGCCCCTGTTTTAGGGGAGGTGTCGCCTGCGACGGAGGGGTCGGGCAACATGTTCTTCATCGAACCTTTGGAATACCTATCATTCGTATATTTGATGGAGAAGAGCACGATAGTACTCACCGACAGCGGAGGCATCCAGGAGGAAGCCCCAGGACTTGGCAAGCCCGTGCTTGTGATGCGCGACACCACCGAGCGCCCCGAGGCACTCGAAGCCGGCACCGTAAAGCTTGTAGGCACCAACTACGACAAGATTATAGCCGAAGTATCGGCACTGCTTGACAATCAGGCACACTACGACACAATGAGCAAGGCTGTCAACCCATACGGCGACGGCTTGGCATGTGGAAGGATAGTAGAAGCGTTGAGATGACAAATAGTAGTGGCAGGGTCAACCTGCCCTAAAAAGCAGAAGCAATAAATAACAACTAAAATAAAAAAACATTTATGAAAGCATGCTTCATGGGACTCGGCTACATAGGCCTACCTACAGCAATCATAGCAGCAAAACACGGAATCGACATCATAGGCGTTGACATAAACCCTCAAGTGGTAGAGGTAACCAACCAAGGCAAACTCCACATTATTGAGCCCTGCATGGAAGAGATGCTGCAAGAGGTTATTGCAGCCGGCAAATTCAAGGCATACACCACCCCACAGGAGTGCGACGCATATTTCATGGTAGTCCCCACCCCGTTCAAGGGCGACCACGAGCCCGATGTATCATACGTTGAGGCAGCCACACGCGCCGTATTGCCATTGCTCAAAGAAGGCGACCTTTACGTTATCGAGTCAACATCACCCATAGGCACAACCGAGATGATGGCAAACATCATCTTCACCGAACGCCCCGAACTCAAAGACAAGATATACATTGCCTACTGCCCCGAGCGCGTGCTCCCCGGCAACGTAATTTATGAACTCGTACACAACGACCGCGTCATTGGCGGCTTGACACCCGAGAGTACCGACAAAGCCATCGAGTTCTACTCACAGTTCGTAAAAGGCGAGCTCCATAAGACCAACAGCCGCACAGCCGAGATGTGCAAACTCACCGAGAACAGCAGCCGCGACGTGCAGATAGCCTTTGCCAACGAACTATCGCTCATCTGCGACAAGGCAGGCATTAACGTATGGGAACTCATCAACCTTGCCAACAAACACCCACGCGTAAACATTCTTCAGCCCGGTTGTGGTGTAGGCGGACACTGTATTGCCGTTGACCCCTACTTCATCACATCCAACTACCCCGAAGAGAGCAAAATTATTGCAACAGCTCGCAACATCAACAACTACAAAAGCATCTGGTGTGCCGAGAAAGTAAAGAGCACCATGCTCGAGTTCGAGTTGAAGAACGGACGCAAACCCATTGTAGCAATGATGGGCTTGGCATTCAAGCCAAACATCGACGACCTGCGTGAGTCACCGTCAAAGACCATCGTAGGCAAAGTAATACAGATGTGCAACAACGCCGACATACTCATTGTAGAGCCCAACGTCGAAGAACACAAACAGTACAAGCTCACCCCCTACAAAGAGGCATTCGACAGAGCAGACATCGTAGTGATGCTCACCGCCCACAATCAGTTCAAGGAGCTACCTTGGAACGAAAACAAGATAATCCTCGACTTCTGCGGAATCTACAAGAAGTAATAGAAAACAACACTACAAATCCCTGCGCCACTGAAAAGCGCAGGGATTCCTTTTTTTACGAAAATGCAAAGCATAAAGCCCTACTCACTGGTAAAACAACCAATTCATCACAATAGAGAACAAAAACCTGAAAGTACAACATAAACCGCGCAATATTTAAGTTTTATTAACACGGCTAGGATTATATAATAGGGATTATATAGCAATAAAAGCGTTTTTCTCATGTCAAGCAAAGTCGAGACATCTCATAATCAGTGTCATTTCGACCGAAGTGGAGAAATCTCTTACCAACCAAACGCATTTGTGTCATGCTGAGCGTAGTCGAAGCATCTCATACCAACCAAGCCATAAATTTAAGTTTTATTAACACGGCTATGTTATAAAAAAAGCAGAAAGCGAAGAGCAGAAAGCAGAAAGGCAAAGAGAAGAAAGCGAAAATAATACTACCTCACGCTTATATTACAAGTCTGCTACAATATTTTTTGTAATCTTTTGTAATTACAAGCTCGGTGAAGTGGCATATTCAAGAGGAATTCTTGCAAATCCTCGCCGTTCCTTTGCAATTACAAACAATATTCGTAATTTTGGAACAATATTTGCGCAAAAAGCATCATTACTGACGTTTAAATGGAAAAATATTTCGACATACGATACGAATTCGACGTGCCAACCGTGCATGCGACCATTGACGAGTATATTGCCAACGACAAGACCGGGTACATTTGCGTTGCCGACGGCAATATACTCACCATGGTACATCGCGACAAAGAGTACCGCGCCACCGTTGACGGCAGTATCTTCTCCATCTGCGACAGCAGCTGGGTGCCCAAATTCGTAAAGTGGATATACGGTTACAATCGCAGTCACTATTGCGGTAGCGACATCTTCATTGACATTGTCCGCGCTCGCAAGCACCGCATGATATTCCTTGGTACCAAGCAGAACGTACTCAATGCCCTGCAACAGAACCTCGCCAAAGAGAACCCCGACGTAGCCGGCATGACATTCAAGGAACTACCCTTCTGCGCCGTCGATGGCTTCGACTACCCCGGCATTGCCAAAATGATAGAACAGGACGGTGCCGACATCATTTGGGTAGCCCTTGGCGCACCAAAACAAGAACAGTTCATGCAACGCCTGCAGCCACACCTCAAGCACGGCGTGCAGATAGCCATAGGCGCAGCCTTCAACTTCTACAGCGG
>JAGBSZ010000015.1 GCA_017631585.1 Bacteroidaceae bacterium | reverse complement strand
TCCTTAAGATAGTTAAGGAGTGAACGACGCTTACCTACCAACATTGTCAAAGCTCTCTGTGTGCTATAATCCTTACGGTTAGCCTTGAGGTGCTCCGTCAAGTGTGCAATACGGTATGAAAACAAAGCAATCTGGCTCTCAGCTGAACCAGTGTCAGTGCTTGACGTTCCGTATGTGCCAAAGATCTCTTTCTTTTTTTCTGAATCCAAATACATAATTTGAAGTTTTAAAAGGTTAAAAAATATCTTTTGGCCGACAAATGAATGCGCCGGGGGCGCACTATGTTGCCAACGCGGATGCAAAGGTACAACTATTTTTCTTAATAGCAATCACTTTATGGTATTTTTTGCAACAAAAGCATTCAACCCTTGCTTTAAAGGGCTTATTTTCAAATAATCAGACATTAAGAGGATGCAACAGCTGAAATCTCGCTATTTTTTCGTAACTTTGCAGTCGCTAGCGACTGCTTCCACACAACAGCTGTCGCATTGGAACTTTAAACAAGGAAACAAAAAACTATATGCAGAATATTCGTAACATTGCAATCATTGCACACGTTGACCACGGTAAAACCACTCTTGTTGACAAAATGATGTTGGCAGGCAACCTTTTAAAGGAACAGGACAACGACAAACTCACACTCGACAACAATGAGCTTGAGCGCGAGAGAGGCATAACCATTCTTTCAAAGAATGTGTCAATCCAATACAAAGATACAAAAATCAACATCATTGATACTCCGGGTCACAGCGACTTTGGTGGAGAGGTGGAGCGAGTGCTTAACATGGCAGACGGATGTATTCTGCTTGTGGATGCCTTTGAAGGCCCTATGCCTCAAACACGTTTTGTATTGCAGAAGGCTTTGCAGATTGGTTTGAAGCCCATTGTTGTTGTAAACAAGGTTGACAAGCCCAACTGCCGCCCCGAGGAGGTTTACGAAATGGTATTCGACCTTATGTTCTCGCTCGAAGCAACAGAGGAACAGCTCGACTTCCCTGTACTTTACGGTTCGGCAAAGAACAATTGGATGAGCACCGACTGGCGCAATGAGACAACCGACCTCACAGCCTTGCTCGATGCGATTCTTGAACACATCCCTGCTCCTGAGAAACGCGAGGGTACACCGCAGATGCTAATCACCTCTCTTGACTATTCACCATACACCGGCAGAATAGCCATAGGACGCGTACACCGTGGAACATTGACCGAAAATTCAAACATCACTCTCGTTAACCGCAACGGCGAGCAGAGCAAGATGAAAATCAAAGAGATACACACCTTTGAGGGCTTGGGTCGCAGAAAGACACAAAGTGTAAGTTCAGGCGACATCTGTGCGATAGTAGGTCTTGAGAAGTTCGAGATTGGCGATACAATATGCGACTTTGAGAATCCCGAGGCTCTGCCCCCAATTGCCATCGACGAACCTACAATGAGTATGCTCTTTACCATCAACGACTCGCCATTCTTTGGAAAGGAGGGTAAATTCGTCACTTCTCGTCACATTCAGGAGCGTCTTGACAAGGAACTTGACAAGAACCTTGCATTGCGTGTAAAGAAAGATCCGGAGGAGGATGCATGGACCGTATTCGGACGTGGTGTGCTACACCTTTCTGTGCTTATCGAGACCATGCGTCGCGAGGGATATGAGTTGCAGGTTGGTCAGCCACAGGTAATATACAAAGAGATTGACGGCGTAAAGAACGAACCTATCGAAGAACTCACCATAAACGTACCTACCGACTATTCAAGCAAGATAATCGATATGGTTACACGTCGCAAGGGCGAGATGCTATCGATGGAGGCACAGGGTGACAGAGTAAACATCGAGTTCAACATACCTTCGCGCGGTATCATCGGCTTGCGTACCAACGTGCTGACTGCATCGGCTGGTGAAGCAATCATGGCACACCGTTTTAAGGAATATCAGCCGTTCAAAGGCGAAATAGAACGCAGAACAAACGGTTCACTCGTTGTAATGGAGAGCGGAACCGCATTTGCATACGCAATTGACAAGTTGCAGGAGCGTGGTAAATTCTTCATAAGCCCACAGGAGGATGTTTATGCAGGTCAGGTAGTAGGTGAGCATATACATGAGAACGACCTTGTAATCAATGTCACCAAAAGCAAGAAACTCACCAATATGCGTGCAAGCGGTTCGGACGACAAGGCGAGAATCGTTCCACCTATAATATTCTCCCTCGAAGAGGCTTTGGAATACATAAAGGAGGATGAATACCTCGAAGTTACTCCAAAATCAATGCGCATGAGAAAAATCATTCTTGACGAATTGGAGCGCAAACGCGCAAACAAACAGTAAATGAAGCGCGTAATCACATATCTGTTTCTACTGTTCCTTGTTGCATCGTGCAGCAAGGAACCTGTCATGCATTATACCATCAAAGGCAATGTAAATGTTCCGGAGGCGGAGATAATCGCATTCGGCATCGACAGCAGACTGCCAAGGGTTGATTCAATAAAAACCGATGAGCATGGCAACTTCTCATACACAATAGAGAGCGACACCCTTGTTCCGTTTATCATGGTTATGCCCGACGGCAAACAGATTTCTCTTTTTGCAGAAAAGGGAATTACCGCAGAACTCACATACGACACAGCAAAACGCGCACACACAATAACAAACGCCGGACGCATACAGATGCTACACGACAGCATCTCGCAGGAGATAGATACCCGTAGAGATAACAGAAGGAAAATTGAAACACTTGAAAAGTTTATAGAAAAGCACCCTGTCAATGAGGTAAACATTGAGTTGTTGCGCAGATATATGATAAATGTACCCACACCCGATTATACAAAAATAAAGAATCTGATTTCAAGATTGGGCGGCATTCTGCAGGACAACGAGTATCTTTCTATAACCAAAGAGAATATTGAGAAGAGAAGCGGAAACACTCTGCACAGGCAATTCCCATCATTTACCTACACCACCGCCGACAGTTGCAAGGAAATTACACTTAGCACATTCAACAACAAGCATCTGCTTGTTACGTTCTGGGCATCGTGGGATGATGAGAGCCGCCGACAGGTAAAACTACTGCAGACCTTGAGAGATTCAATAAAGAGCGAGAATTTCGAGATATTGAACATAGCATTTGAACACGATACCGCGGCGTGGAAGAGATGCATCGAGAACGACAGCATAACCGGCTACAATGTATGTGAGAAAGAGGCGTGGAGCTGTGAAATCGCAAATAAGTTCAACATAAGTTCTCTACCTTACTCGGTATTGCTCAATTCATACCAGCGTGTTATCAGAGTTGGCATTGATATTGAAAAAGATGCAATGGCAATAGACTCCATTATTGCCAAACACGAAAAGAGCATAAAAGAGCGCGAAAAACGCGAAAAGGAGAAGGAGAAGGAAAAGAAAAGCAAGGAAAAGAAAGAGAAGAGCAAAAAGCGCAAATAATATCTGACGTTTCTCCCTATTACAAAAAAAACAGAATCCATAACCACCTTATTAGATATTCAAGATGCTGGTAAAAGTTCTTGCCGCAGCAATCCAAGGCATAAATGCAACACTCGTCACCATTGAGGTAAATGCCCTAAGAGGTATAAAGTTCTACCTTGTGGGATTGCCTGACAATGCCGTAAAAGAGAGTCAGCAACGTATAAATTCTGCGTTGAACCATAACGGACTACGATTCCCGAGCAAACAGATTATCGTAAACATGGCTCCTGCCGACATAAAGAAGGAAGGTTCGGCATACGACCTGCCCATAGCTATAGGAATTCTTGCGGCAGACGAGGTTGTAAATACCGAAAAACTCGAACATTATCTTATTATGGGTGAGCTTGGGCTTGACGGCAAACTGATGCCGATAAAGGGTGCATTACCGATAACGCTCAAAGCCAAAGAGCTCGGCTACAAAGGCATAATTCTGCCCGAGGGCAATGCTGCCGAAGCCGCAGTGGTAAACGACATTGAAATTCTTGGAGCCGGAGACCTTATGCAGGTAATTAAATTCCTGAACGGCGAAGAGGAGATTATACCATTCGGCATTGACATAGAAAAGGATTTCTACTCAAAGCAAAGCAACTTCCCGTTCGACTTCAGTGAAGTACGCGGACAGGAGAACGTAAAACGCGCTTTTGAGGTTGCCGCCGCCGGCGGACACAATCTTATAATGGTGGGACCTCCGGGTAGCGGAAAATCCATGATGGCAAAACGCCTGCCAAGCATACTGCCTCCGTTGACACTGCAGGAGAGCCTTGAAACAACAAAGATACATTCGGTAAGCGGAATGATGCCCGACCGCACATCGCTTATCACACAACGCCCGTTCCGCAGTCCGCACCACACAATTTCATCAGTGGCACTATGCGGCGGTGGAGCAAATCCCAAACCAGGAGAGATTTCATTGGCACACAACGGAGTGTTGTTCCTTGATGAATTGCCGGAGTTCAGCCGCGATGTGCTTGAAGTGATGCGCCAACCGCTCGAAGACCGCAAGATTTGCGTCGCACGCGCAAGCTACAAAGTTGAATACCCTGCAGGAGTAATGTTCGTTGCGTCAATGAACCCCTGCCCTTGCGGATATTACAATCACCCAACCAAGGCCTGCACATGCAGCCCGGGGCAGGTACAGCGATACCTTAATAAAATTTCAGGACCGCTACTCGACCGCATCGACCTGCAGATAGAGATTGTACCCGTGCCTTTTGAAAAAATTTCGGAAACAGCACCCGGTGAACCGAGCGCGGCAATACGCGAACGTGTTATTGCGGCACGCAAGATACAGGAGGAGCGTTTCAGGAACGAAGAGGGAATATACTGCAACGCACAGATGACACCCAAGCTCATTACAAAATATGCAGTGCTTGACGAAGTTAGTCTCTCCATGCTGAAAAATGCAATGAGCCGCCTGAATCTGTCGGCTCGCGCCTACGACCGCATATTAAAGGTTGCCCGCACCATAGCCGACCTTGACAATAGTGAGAACATACAGCCTCAGCATATAGCCGAAGCAATTGGATACCGCAATCTCGACCGTGAAAATTGGGGCACGTAGTGCCACCAATTTAGACAACACGAGCAGCGATAGGTCGCAGGCAGCACGGATGCAAGTCGTGCCGCGTAGGTGGCTCAAAATCGGGAAGTATAACAAATGTTATTATGGAAATAAACAGAGTTTGTGTATATTGCGCATCAAGCAACAAGGTTGCACCCATCTATGGAGAAGTAGCCTACGAGCTGGGAGCTTCTCTTGCCAAGGAGGGGATAACTGTGATTACAGGCGCAGGAAGCATAGGACTTATGCGCCGTGTAGAAGATGGTGCATTGGAAAACAATGGCAAAGCCATTGGTGTTATTCCGCAGTTTATGGTGGAACAAGGATGGCATCATACAGAGCTTACAGAACTGCACGTTACAAAGGACATGCACGAACGCAAACAGATGATGGCAAACCTAAGCGATGCGGTAATTGCATTGCCCGGAGGATGCGGAACAATAGAGGAACTAAGCGAGATTATCACCTGGAAACAGTTGGGATTATATTTCAACCCTATTGTAATACTCAATATAAACGGTTATTACGACCATTTTATAGCACAGTTGGAAAGAACCGTGGAAGAACATTTCATGGGAGAGATACACAGCCGTATATGGAGCGTTGCAACAACACCTGCCGAAGCAATCGAAATAATAAAGAACACTCCACGCTGGAATGAATCCGTAAGGAAGTACGCCGCACTATGACAAACGAACTCGCACCATACTGCATGACAAACGACGATGCCGTGATGATGATATTCGTGATGAATATCATAGGCATTGCGTATGCACTCCTGATGAATGGTTCCGGCATCGTAGAACGACTGAAATGCATGTTCTACTACGAAAGCAAATCAACACCCTACAACAGCAGAACACACATCGCAAGAATATGCAATATACTGATGTATGTGCAGACACTTTACTATTCGGCAATCATTGCATCGGAATATATCCTAAAAAGCACTTCACACCTTGCCGTTGACACCGTTATGCCATTGATGGGTACCTTGATTATATTATTTACAATGGTGCTGCTATTCAAACGGCTAAGCTATGATGCCGTAAATGCCATACTTTTTGACAGACATACCGTATCGGAGTGGAGAAGTTTCTATTTCTTTACAATCAAGCTACTCGGATTTGCCCTGACACCGGCTATAATTGCCATTTTATTCATACCGGGCATATCCTTCACAATTGTGAAAATTTATCTACTGATAGTGCTTGCAGCATACGTCTATACCATATTAAATGGGTTGTTTAAAATCATTTTTGCACAAAGACGCAACTTTTTGGATATTTTTTTATATCTTTGCGCACTTGAATTTCTACCATTGGGAATTGTGTGGAAATCGGTACTACAGCTGAGTGAATTTTTAACAATAAAAAATTAGGACATTGAAGGTAAGTAAGATTCTGGTTTCACAACCAAGACCGGCTACAGAAAAGTCTCCATATTTTGATATTGCGGAGAAACATAAGGTTCAGATTGACTTCTGTTCATTTATAAAAGTTGAGGGGGTTACATCAAAGGAGTTCAGACAGCAGAAGGTCTCCATCTTGGACCACACTGCCATAGTTTTTCTATCACGTCACGCCATTGACAATTTCTTCAAGTTATGCAAGGAACTTAGAGTTACTATCCCGGATGACATGAAATATTTCTGTTTATCTGAGACTATTTCGCTCTATATCCAGAAGTATGTACAATACCGTAAGCGCAAAGTATTCTTTGGCAACGGACACATACAGGACCTTGAGCCTCTGTTTGCAAAGCACAAGACAGAGAAATACTTTGTTCCCACATCAAACGTACACAACGACGAGATAAATGCTTTGCTTGACAAATACGGCATCACACATTCACAGGCAGAGATGTACCGCACCGTAAGCACTGAGATTGAGGCTGATTATATCAAATCATTCGATATGCTCATATTCTTCAGCCCACACGGTATCGATTCGCTCAAGAAGAACGTTCCCGACTATGTACAAGGCGACCAATTGATTGCATGTTTTGGCAACGTTACAGCAAAATGCATTCAAGAAAACGGATTGCGACTCGACCTGGAAGCTCCGTCTGCGGCAGCAACCAACATGCCGGCAGCTTTGGACGTATTCCTGACAGCGAACAACAAATAAACAGATAAAAATCCTTCAGCCTCGTCCACAAGACGGGGCTGATTAATTAAAAACAGCAGGGATGAAACGAAACACATTTCCTCTCAAAGAACACCTGAAAAGCAAAAGCGTAATAGACAATCTGTACGCCAACGGGGCATCGGCAACAGCATTTCCTTTGCGTGCCGTATTCCTTGAACAACCCGCTACCCAGGAACCGACGGCAGCCATTCTCATAAACGTGGCAAAACGCCGTTTCCGCCATGCTGTTGACCGAAACCTGCTGAAACGACGCATACGCGAAGCATACCGCACAGGAAAACACCAATTCATAGAGTCTCTTGAGAACAACGGTAAGAAGATGGCTGTTGCCATAATGTACATCGACACCAAACCAAGCAGTACAGAATATCTTAAGCGCAAGATGGAGAAACTGCTCAATGCTATAGTAACAAAAGCCGGAATGGAATGCGAAAAATAGTAACATACATACTTGTTCTGCCAATAAAGTTCTACCAACGTGTCATATCACCCATGACACCACCTTCGTGCCGTTTCACCCCTACATGCTCACAATATGCCATAGAGGCACTGCGTAAGCACGGACCAATCAAAGGACTATACCTTGCCATAAGACGCATTCTGCGTTGCCATCCTTGGGGCGGTTCAGGTTACGACCCTGTACCATAAAAAGCTAAGAATGGATTTTTTTGATATACACACCCACAATAAAGAGTGCGACAGCCAGTCCTCGATACTGAACAGCAACGAATATATCCCCGGCAGAAGAATATCCATGGGCATACATCCATGGAATATAAGCAGTGATTGGGAAAAGCAATTTGCCATAATAAGGACGAATGCATGTAAAGAGAATGTATGCGCCATTGGAGAGTGCGGAACAGACAAATTGAAATCACCGGCAAACGAGGAGTTGCAACAGAAAGTATTCAGAGCGCATGCTACGCTTGCCGAGGAGGCTGGCAAACCGCTTATAATACATTGCGTGAAAGGATTTGACACAATCATTGCCTTACACAAGGAAATTTCCCCGAAACAGGCATGGATAATACACGGTTTTAGAGGAAAGCCTCAACAGGCAGAACAACTCATAAAAAACGGCTTTTACATATCCTTTGGCGACAAGTTCAATATCGACAGCATAAAAGCAACACCATTGGAAAGGCTCTTTATAGAAAGCGACGAAAGCAAAAAGAGCATTGACAAGATATATGATGAGATTGCAAAAGTAAAAGGATGCTCTATTGCCGAACTTTGTACCGCAATTATGCACAATGCCGTAAAATGTAATATCCCGCTTTAGAAAAAAGCACTCAGAGCCGTTAAATTACATTTTTTTCGTTATTTTTGCGTGCAGACAAAACTGATGATGGATAAACTGAAGACACATACAGACAAACGCGGAAGCCTTACCCTGGTTGAAGAAGGGAATGAAATACCATTCTCAATAACACGTGCATACTGGATATACAATGTACCGGAAGAGGCTGAACGTGGCAAGCATGCCAATAAGATTTCATACCAATATCTCATAGCCGTAAACGGTTGTGTAGATATTACATTGGAAGACATCAACGGCAGACGCGAATATCACCTTGATTCCAAAGAGAAAGGATTGCTGGTTCCACCACTCACATGGAACGAACTGACAAATTTCTCATCTGATGCGGTATTGCTTGTTTTGGCATCGCACAGTTACAATCCCGACACATACATCAATTCACACGACGAGTTCCTGAATTATATAAGAAACAAAAAATGATAAAATACTGCGATCTCAAAAAGATAACAGAGACTTACGAGCCCCAATTGTCAGAAGCCATAAGCAGAGTCGTACAATCGGGATGGTATATCTTGGGCAATGAGGTCAAAGCATTTGAACAGGAATTTGCACAATATTGCGGTTGCAGATATTGTATAGGAACAGGAAACGGACTGGATGCCCTCACCATAATAATGCTCGCCTACAAGGAGATTGGCATAATGGAGGAAGGCGATGAAGTAATAGTACCTGCAAATACATATATAGCATCCATTCTTTCTATCATTCAGGCAGGATTAAAGCCCGTTCTTTGCGAACCGTCGTGGAAAAGCAGCAACATTGACCCCGAAAAAATAGAAGAGCTTATCACCCCGCGCACAAAGGCAATAATGGCAGTACACCTATACGGACGTTGCGCCGATATTCCACAAATAGAGAAAATAGCAAGAAAACACTCACTGAAAATCATTGAGGATAGTGCACAGGCGCATGGTGCAATGATTGACGGCAGACGCACCGGTAACCTTGGCGATGCATCAGGATTCAGTTTTTATCCGGGAAAGAATTTAGGAGCGCTGGGCGATGGCGGAGCAATAACAACCAACGACAAAGAACTTGCAGAAACAGCCCGCGCCATAGCCAACTATGGTTCGCAAAAGAAGTATGTAAACATATACAAAGGTGTCAACAGCCGCCTCGACGAGATGCAGGCTGCAGTGTTGTCAGTGAAGCTGCAACGCCTTGATGCCGACAACGAAAGACGCAGAGAGATTGCTGAAAAATATAATGCCGGAATAAAAAATCCCTCAATCACACTACCGCTAATAGATAACCGTGAGGAGCATGTATTTCACATATACCCTATTTTCTGCGCGGAAAGAGAAAAACTACAACAGCATTTATTGAAAAATGGCATTGAGACTCTGATTCACTACCCCATTCCGCCACACAAACAAGAGGCTCTTAAAGAGTTCAATAATCATGAATACCCCATAACAGAACGCATACATCACGAGGAATTGAGCCTCCCCTGCCACCAGGCAATGAGCGATTGCGAGGTAGAAAAAGTGATTGAGGCTGCAAATTCATTCAAGGCATAACACATGGAGAGCTGCTTTAAATAAGAACATACACATTTGCCACACAGATAAAAACAAGCAAAATTATTTGGCATTTACGGCAAAAAGATATACCTTTGCAAACGTAAAATTTGCGAAGATTGGCTACGCTCATTTACAAATCTCAAATTTCATTTGAATTTGACTCGCTTGCACAATCTTTGCAACGCTCTTCAAAAGAGAGCAATAAGGATTGTCCTATGGTGTAATGGTAGCACAACAGGTTTTGGTTCTGTTTGTCCTGGTTCGAATCCGGGTAGGACAACACAAGAGGTCAGCTTTCGCTGACCTCTTGTGTTGTATATGACATCTGTTGTTCAGGCAGGATAATTCAGATTCTCTTCAGTTGCAACGCATAATACCTCAACAAGATATTTACGTGCTTCCCATCGTGCCTCGGGCAAATTCATAAGCAGATAATTTCCACAGTCACGTGCCGATGCACCAGGTACTTCACCTTCATACGAAGCGATAAATTCAAAAGTCTCGAGCAAAAGAGGCAGTACATCTGCTGATGCCAAATTACCTTTTACTATAAGATAATTACCGGTGAGACACCCCATAGGACCCCAATATATAATTTTATCGCTCCAAACCGGGTGGTTACGCAAGAATGTTGCCGCGAGGTGCTCTATTGTATGTATGGCACTCGGACTAAGAACCGGTTCGCGGTTAGGTTCTTTCATACGGACATCAAAAGTAGTGACAATCTCACCGCCCACACTGTCCTGACGCGATACATATACGCCACGTTTCAAACGTATATGGTCTATTGTAAAACTCGGTATCTTTTCCATAAATTAAAGTTTAGAAAGGAAACTGCGTGTAACTCCGAACGAACGATTTGCCATCTCTCCCCAGAAATTCTCATACTGCTCGATATGTTTGTCAACACCCGGTGTATCGCTTATTATTCTGAAACTGACAAAAGGCACACCGTATATATGACAAGTCTGCGCTATTGCCGCCGATTCCATATCCACGGCAAGACCTGCAGGAAAATTCGACTTTATCTTATCAAGTTCATCACGGCTTGTTATGAATTGGTCACCTGTGCATATAAGACCGGCATGTATGCGAGTTATGTTCTCTGGGTCGCCATTCAATGATTCAGCCACACCGCACAATTTTTCGTCAGCAGCAAAAACTGCAGGCATTCCCTGTATCTGACCATATTCACATCCCATACCGCACCAAACATCGTGATATACGATAGAAGAGCTTACCACCACGTCCATCACATCCAACGATGTATCGATGCCACCCGCAACACCTGTGCTTACAATAGCATCGGGAGCAAAAGAGCGTATAAGCTCCGCAGTACCCACCGCGGCATTTACCTTGCCGATACCGCACTGACGAAGAATAATCTCATTCTTGCCAACATACCCCACAAGATACTCTATATTATTTTCCTCACGTTTCGCAACCCTGTCGAGCATAGCGGCAAGCTGCTCGAATTCAGAGGTCATCGCTGTCAAAACACCTATCTTCATTTATTATATAGCCTCTTTTTTGAATTTAATCTTTTTTTCACGCTCCTTACGCCATTATCATTGTCACAAGAACATACATCCAGTGAGCCACAATACCGGCAACAAGACCACCTATCGTATGAGACAAGATATCTTTTGAGGTAAGACGACGGTAGCCAAGAGCATCAAGCATTGCAGTATGTGTGCTAAGGAATCCGCTCCAACACATACCTATGGCAGTAAATACAGCAATTGCGTTACCATCAATCCAACCCTGAGCGGCAAAATCAGGAATAAGACCCAAAGCTGCACCCACAGCACCAATCGCGGTAATAGGGAATGCAATGAGGTGAGGATCGGTAAAGCCGAAAAGCCACTCGAACACAACACTCAACTTATTACCAATCCAAGGCAATAATTCCACACCTTCTTTTGCTGCACCGGTAAATTCTCCTGTTGCCTTGTCCGGACCAAACGTCAATATCATTACCATTGTAGATATTACAAGAACACCGGGTATAATCAGCATACCTACATCAACACCGGTACGACCGCCATCGAGCAATGAATCAAGAATTCGCTGGAACATCGGTTTTCTGCTATGTACCTCTTTTTCATCTTCTATTGTATCCAACTCTACTGCATTTTCCTCCTTATAACGTGGATATGCCTTAACTACAAAGTACTGCATAAGCCTTGTGGAAACAATACATCCGATACAAGCACCTATAAAGCCCACAAGAGGTTCCATAAAATAGCCCTGACCAATCATGAACACAATAACCAGCAGACCCATACCGAAGGCTGTTCCAAAGTTATTGAGCGAGATGTACTGATACTTCTTGAAATATGATGCAAAGTGTTTGTCCTGTGCAAGAGAGATAATCGCAGGATTATCGGAAAGGAATGTCATAACTGCGCCCAAAGAGGCTACACCGGGGAGATTAAACAGCGGTTTCATCAACGGGCGCAAAATCTTCTCAAGCAATTTTACAACACCAAACTCAACAAAAATTTTACCAATAGCACCGGTAATGACACATATAGCCATAAGGTAGAACACTGTGTTCAACAACAAATCGTGCGCATTGTTCATAATGGTATTGAGCATATTGGCTGTTCCCATCCGCGATGCAAGATAACCGAAAATCAAAAAGAATATGGCGAGACACACCACACCGGCGGGAATCCAACCGAAGATTCTCCTGAAAAGTTTTCTTAAATGTTTCATATAATAGATTTTAAATTCATCAGTTTGTTTTATGGAACAAAAGTAGTTTTAAAATTCGAGACTACAAACTACACCATAAAGAAACTAAAAAGGCTATTGCACCTTGACATCTGCAATATGCAGTTATTTTAGATGCATCAACGTTGAAAAATTTCTTTAAAACCTATTTTTTATGTATGTTTGCACCGCAATTTCAAAGAAGGGAATGAAGATAATAACCGATATAAACGAATTCAGAGCAACACCGTGTGCTGCTACCATCGGCTCGTTCGATGGTGTGCATCTAGGTCATCGTGCCATGCTCGGTGAGCTGCAGGCTCGTGCCGCGGAGCGTGGGCTTCCGGTGGTTGTTATCACATTTGCCAAACATCCCCGTTTGCTCTTTGATGCGCATCGTAGCAGTTTTCTTTTGTCGGATAATAGGGAAAAAGTCGCCTTGCTCGAATCGTCGGGTGCCGATTGTTGTGTTATGCTCAACTTTGATGCAGAAATGGCATCAATGAGTGCGGAGCAATTCATGAAGGATATTTTATGTGAGAAGCTTGGAGTTAAATTGCTCTGCGTAGGCTACGACCACCACTTTGGCAAGCCAAGAACCGACGAGGGCTTTGAGCAGTATGCCGAGTATGGCAGGGCGTTGGGTATGGAACTGTTTATGGCATCGCCGTTTTTTATGGATGATATTGCTGTAAGTTCTTCAAAGGTGCGCCGTGCATTGTCAGCCGGTGATATTTCGCTTGCAAAAATGTTGCTCGGTTACGATTACTCTTTTTCCGGTTCTGTTACACATGGTGCAGGCATAGGTCGCTCATTGGGCTTCCCTACAGCCAATATTCTTTTGCACGATGATATGAAGCTGTTGCCTGCCGATGGCGTATATGCCGTGCGTCTGTTTTTCGACGGCAAGGAACATAAAGGTATCATGAACATAGGAGTTAAGCCCACCATTGGCGAAAATCTTGCACGCACGGTCGAGGTGCATGTTTTGGATTTCAGTGGAGATTTGTATGGCAAGGATGTTGTTGTCTCATTGCTTTGCCGTGTGCGTGGCGAAATGGCTTTTGAGAGCGTCGATGCGCTGCGTTGCCAGATAAGCCATGATGTGCAATTTGTCAGAAACTTAATTTAATGATTTATATATAATGAAAAATGTTTTTAAGCAGGCCGGATATATATTGCTGTTGCTTCTTGCATATCTCGCTTTTCAGGTCTTCTTTACTTTTGTGGCTGTAATGGCTGCGATATTCTATGCCGATGCAAAAGGGTATATCTCTATTGCTTCCTTTGAGCAAGTATTGGATTATGGGGATTTGATGTCGTCCCCAGCAATGAGTGATATCTCTGTATGGACGGTATCAATAGGTCTTTTCGTCTCCTCTGTGGCAATGTTGTTGTTCCTCTATTGTATAAAGGGATACAGGCTCCGATTGAGTATATTCAAATCGATGCCGTTGAAGTCTTTGTTTCTCTCGACAATGCTTGTGCTTTCATCGATGTTCGCGCTGAATATCTTTGTGCAGTGGCTCGGTCTTGACGATAATATGGAGGTGCTGTTTGGAGATATAGTGCACAATATATTAGGTGTAATTACCATATCACTGATAGCACCGTTGCTCGAAGAGGTGCTGTTCAGGGGTGCCATACAGGGCTATATGATGCGTCGTTACAACCCTTGGACTGCAATAGTATGTGCGGCACTTATCTTCGGTGTGACACACATGAATCCTGTACAGATTGTCTATGCGGCTTTGATAGGTGTTATTTTCGGTTGGATATATTATCGCACAGGCAGCCTGTTGTCGGTTATTGTAGGTCATGTGCTCAACAATTCCATGGCTGCGGTGACTCTGCTCTTTTTCCCCGAAAGCAATGCGTTGCCTGTGCCTGAGGGTGTGATACCGCCCGAGGCTCAGATTGTTTCCGAGGTTATGACATTCCTCTTCTTTGCGGCTTTGTCGGTGTATTTCGCTGTCAAGCTGCATCGTGCCCAGCCGCCGGTGCCGTCGCCTTGGCGTGATGTGACAGAAGGTGTATAAAAAACACAACGCGACATCTGTTTTAAGATGTCGCGTTGTGTTTTTATAGCTTAATATTTCGCAACCGGCTATCGCTGACAATTTATCATACAAATCTCTTCGTTAGCAAGCGTACCGGCAACCAGACTGCCACAACACCTGTTGCCAGAACTGTAACAAATACAGCAGCAACATCACTCCACATCACCTTTACAGGATAGCTGTCCAGTATAAAATCGCCACTTCCGCCGGTTGATATGATGCCGAGTTCCTGTTGGGCAATACAAAGGAGTAAACCAAGGGCAATGCCTACCACTGCACCGATAAACGAAACAATGACACCTTCAAAGACAAATATATTGGAAATTGTTTTGTTGTCGGCACCCAAACTGCGGAGTGTGTTCATATTGTCACGCTTTTCAATGATAAGCATCGACAATGAACCAATGATATTAAAGCAGGCAACAAGCAGAATGAATGTAAGGAATACATAAGATATAAGTTTCTCTATCTGCATAACCTTATACACATCTTTCTGTTGCTCATAGCGGTTGAGGACAACAAAAGTATCACCAAGAATATTCTCAATCTGCTGTTTTACCTTCCCGGCATCTGCACCGGCATGCAGTTTTATCTCCATAGCCGTAGCCTCATCGGCACTGCGACGGAATATCTTGCGGGCAAAATCTGCCGAACTCAAGATATAATTGGCATCATAGACAGGCTGATTGACAGCAAACACAAGACCGGAAGAGTGCAACACTCCCTTTTTGAAATTGCTCGACGGAACAGTCAGATTCACCTTTCCACCTCTCATAGGTGCATATATTTCAAGCGGAGCAGTAAAATATATACCGCAATTCAACGAGTGGAGAAGTTCGGCACCAAGTATGACATAATCGTTGAATTCATCCTTGAGCACAGGATTTCCTCTGCCATAGAGTGATTTTTCAATATCGGTGAGTTCGAGAAAATTTTCATCGACACCTTTAAGAGTCACCATCACCTGCCTGCCACAATATTGCGCCATAGCCTTGTCCTCGACACTGAACGACACAACATCAAGCCCGGGGAGCGACTTTACACTGTCCATTGCACTTGTTGCCGTATTGAAGCTTTTACCTACAGCCGTAACAACCTTTATATCAGGGTCCATAGCTGTAAACTGTCCCTCTACTACACTCTGAAAGCCGTTAAAGACAGAAAGGGTACATAT
>JAGBSZ010000161.1 GCA_017631585.1 Bacteroidaceae bacterium | reverse complement strand
TTACCTCCGTTCAATTGCATAAAAATCGCCGTATCCGTCTATGATTTCGCCTGTAGTTGTGTCCAACCACCTCCAGAAATTTGATATTTCGCCATCAGAAGAAAGGTATTCGCCAGAGAGAATAATGCAGGGTATTGGTTGCCCGTCTTTAAAATAATAGCAATAATCACCTACATTTGGCGAAAGAATTTTATCAACCATAATGACAGGGAAAGCGATTACTTCGCGCATATACACCTCATCAAAAGTGCAGATTGATATTAGCCGCATCATTGGCTGCCCTTCATACCAGTCATATCCATATTCAACGACATTATCAATATTAATAAAAGCGTAGAAAGTGTCAGGTGCATCAAAAGTTATGCCGTCCCAAGATAGTGCCACTCTAACTAATACCCATTCAGCTGTATAAGTTGTGGCAAGCATATGTGTTAGTTTAGATTCAATATCGCCATTGTCATCTGTTTTAATTATAACGTAATTCATTTAATTTACCTCATTTCATAAGTTGTGGGTACAAGTAATACGCCACCTCTAATTCGTTTTGGTATCAGTTTCCCGGGAACTTTGAGACCTAATCTAAAGTCGGTTATCGTCCTCCTTGTCTGTAAAAAATCTAATTCATCAGGTGTGAATTTGTCATCAGCTGTCGGTACATACCCGCTCATGCTTTTGAGAAATAAATCTTTGCACCTTTCCGGCATACCGGCGCATTTCAGCGAATAATACGGCGTGTCTACCGGCTGTCTGTCCTCGTGCGTGATATGCTCGGCGTATGTTTTTTGTCGCACAAACCAACCTTCATCCCAGCAACCTTCCAGTTTCCAGCAACAAAATGCTTTCGGGTCTTCCCTTATGCCTACTAATTCATCAGGCAATAAATCGCAATGAATACTGTCTGTATCTGCATAGATGAAACCCCTGCTATTAACACCGTGATAATTCAGCTGTGCAGCTCGGATTGTAAAGCAACGTGCATAGCTGGTAATAGCCGAACCGACAGGAATATAACCCGGTGTTTTGTCGTTGGCTACTGAATTAAAAAAACGCACTTCACCGTCCTCTCCGATATAAGCCACCTTAAATGATGAATCAGTACTTGCAGCCATTTTGCCATACAAATTGTTTAAAAACAATTTAGCCAGTTGCCGTTTAGCACCTGTTGTCTCAAGTTTTATTCGCTTATAACGCTCAATATAGTCATCAAATATGCCTATACGAGCGTCAAAATAACATCCGTCTAATATCTCAAAATCCTGAACCGCATAATGTTTTAAGAACAGTGCGAAATCTGTTTGTGTCATAGTTAATGTTACAACAGCCGGGCGCTCGTTGCCGTCAAAATCAATATATGTGTCATAATAGCACCCATCTGCCGAATTTAATATGTCACTTGTTTCAAGCATCTCAGTCCCTCTATATAGCCGGGTATTTTTAATCTGTATAAATGGCAGCTTATTATTACGTAAATAAAACCGTGTGCGGAAACGTATGAAATAAAAGTGTGCTGGTTGCTGTGCTTCATCCGGTATGAAATTTCCCGACCAGAATGTCGGCATACCGACAGGGAAAAAGTTGCCGGATTCACTGCTCATCATGCTGGGGTATAGACTATTCACATCAGCAGTTGTGCCGTTGTGAAACATCCGGTTCTCTTTTCCTTTTACAACATAGCACCACCCACCTCTGTAACTTCGCCGCACGTATTCGCCAGCGTTTGGCGCACCATAAATTTCTGCACAGATGGGGACTTCATATAGATTTGGGAACATTGACGTATAGTTATTACGTCCAATAATTCGCTTGTATTCGGTCAGACAACAGCTTCCAATCGTCAGGCTGGTATGCCCCTCGCTATACATTATTTCCAGAGCTTCCTTGATAACTAAAACATCGTTGGAGATATATCTTTTTTCTTCGTCTGTTATTTCGCAGCCCGGATACCTGAATCCGGTGTACTCCATGTCGAGTTTCTTATGCTTTGTGCCAAAACTTTCTCCGATTTTCTTGACAGCAAATGGCAACAGTTTTAGGCTGTCTCTAATTTCAATTATGTGCGTGCCATGCTTGATTTTAATCGTGTACCATTGCCCCATTTGACTAATGACATACATAAATGAATCGTTAGGCATATCACGATTGTTTATCCATTTGATACCGCTGGTGTCATCGCCATCGTTAGTATATGCCTGTTCAAGATGCAGCTTAGTCAGGAGAAAATCAACCCAGAACGAACCATCGAATTTTAAATTGTGATAGTAAATTATTACATTCGTATTCAATCCGATTAAAAATTCGTATGTGTCATCAATCGAATGAAATATAGCTACATCTTCACTAAACAATTCAACACAAGCGGATGCCCACACCAGTGTGTCTGTCTGTCCGTCAAAAACAGTTGTCTCAAAATCGCCAACAAATATACGCGATTTCCGTGTACGCATATTGCATCACCAATTCTAATATTCATCATCAATGTCATCAAATGAAGTATAACCCTCCTGTAATTCACTAACCGAAATTGCTTCACTCATCGATAATGGTCGACCATACATAATCTCGGTCAGTTTATTGAGATTTGACTGCACTTTGGCACTATCAGAACCATAAAGCACATAACCAACAAGGTCATCAATGTCCTCGCCAGAATCCTCCAATCTTCGCATGACAGTTTCTTCCCCTTCGGACTGTATAGCACCAGCAATTATGTTAGACAAAACACCTCTTATGCGCGCTTTCTGTTCACCATAGTCCTGAGACCAATTTCGTTGCGGTGAAAAGTCACCAATTTGCTGCATCATGCGCACATAATCTTCATACTTGTAACCGTCCCAGCGCTGTGTTACGTCATTGATATAGTCCATTACCTTATCGGATTGTTTGGGCGGCTTCCCTCGTCCTTTTTTCTTAGCACGCGTTGTATAAAAAGCGTCTCTCGCTTTTAACTCTTTGGGAACCGGCTTCTTCTTTTTTCTTTGCTTGTCCTCTCTCTGCTTATCTGCTCTCTTTTTTGCTCGATATTCCGCTTGCCCTTTTGATGTGCGGCGCTTCAATACCGAACTGGTGAGACGCTCCAAACGCCGAACCGAACCGGCGCGTATGCGCTTGGGGATTTCGGGAATTGGTGATTCGGGAAATACATATCCGCGCTGTTCTGCATATGCTACTCTACGCTTGAGCAGCTGTCGCGCTTTGTTATATGCCTGTTGCAGAGGGGAGAGCGGTTTCTTTCGTGTAGACAATTGGTTACACCTCCTGTTGAATAATAGCCCGGAAACTGTGTCTCCGGGCTGTATATGATTCGGTTAGGCTACAATCGAACAGGTAATAAAGCTTTTACCCTTGTAATTTTTAGATTCTTTCTTATAAATGGTGATGCTGTAAGGTTCAGTCTCGGCAACCATTTCACTCCAAATGGACATGAACGCTGTCTTAAAACTGCTACTGCCAGTCACGTATTTTGTGCCAGTGCTGTCAATTACGATGATTTTTTCATACTGTTCATTGTCAGCGCCATTGACAACATCAAGAATGACATAATCCA
This sequence comes from Bacteroidaceae bacterium, assembly GCA_017631585.1. Lineage (GTDB taxonomy): Bacteria > Bacteroidota > Bacteroidia > Bacteroidales > Bacteroidaceae > HGM04593. The sequence goes on along the minus strand of JAGBSZ010000161.1, from coordinate 4,636 downwards.
CCGGGACAATCTCAAGCGATTCATTGTCGCCGAGTATGTTGTCAAGCTGAAGCGCGTTAGATGTATCCTTGAACGCGATACGCTCTCTGGCTGTGAACTCTCTAGAAGCTTCTTTAATTGTTACAGTATACATTGCGTTTATTCTCCTTTATTTTATTATTTTTCTTAGCCTTCGCCATTGTCTTCGCCGTTGTCTTCGCAATTGCTTGCAGCTCTCGGGGGCATGATTCGTGCGTGTTTGAGAAAAGTTTCCTCATCCATGCCGTACAGCGTGGACTCATACTCAACACCCACAACATTAACATATTTCAGGTTGGGCGTGTCGAGCAGACGCGCTTTAATCGCCTTTTCAAGGGCTTTGCCGTTCAGGGGGCGGGGGAATACAAGCGTCACTTCAGAAACCGAGCGCGTTTCAGTGTTCGCAACCATTATGCGAACTTTTGCGGTCTTGAATGTTCTTGTTACTGCCGGTTTTCTCATTGTTTTTGCTTCCTTTCAAAATGTTTTTTTCACGTCTTCCGGAGTTGAACCGGAATAATTACCCTTGACGTGGTAATGTGGCTCAGGCTTTACATAGCACGGCTTCTTTATTGTTGCTATTACCTGATTTAAGCCCCATGCCCTTGGGCACCACAGCGAGAGAAGTGTGTTCGCAGGGACTCGGCTAACCCTTCGGAACGATTATATTATAGCACACATTATCCGTCAGTGTCAACAGTATGTGAAGTTTTTTCACCGCTGATTTTTTCGCGCAAAAAGCGCAGCGCCAAATCCACGTCATAGCACACCATTTTACCGGGACAAGCCGAGCAAAGCCCTGAGCAGCGCTGAGCGCATTTAAACTCTGCTAATCCAGTGCTAAAGAAGCGTTCGCACAATACAAGCTCGTCTCTCGTATATGTGCCTATTTTGATAGTTATCATTGTTATACCTCCTGTCGCAATGTATGGTATCTGTAACCACGTAAGAATCTGATTGTTTTCGTTTTGCCGTTATGCGATACTTCTGCAAAATATGTGTCATTTTTTGAAGCAAGTATTCGTGAAAATGCTGTTTTGACAAAACCTTCCTTAACGCTCATTCGGTTCATCTCGGATTCAGTATATACAGCGCCTTGCTCGTATGATGACAGAAAAGCGCGTTCCGTATCTGACAGAAGCTCGAAATTCTTATCGACCAAAAAGTACATCATATTATCACCTCCCTTCAGTTTAGCACAAACCAACCGGTATAGCCGACCTGAATAAAATTTGGATATTTCTGCAAAACAAGCTGGATTGCATCATAATAGGAATTAGCTGTAATTTCGTCTACAGATTCGCCATGACCTTTTGTGTCATGCAGCGCCATTCCTCCCACTTCTGTCTCTAAGTAATAACGTTTCATCTGTCATTCTCCTTTATATTACATAGATTGGCTTAATGCCGAACACAAGGGCTGATTTAATCAGCCCTTTAACTATTCCGGTTATATCAGGAAAAACAATGTAGCATTTCTTTCAGTACAGATAAAAATTTCGCCGTCATCGTTATCAATCAGTGCTAAACCTGTTACGCCGTGTACGCCTTCAGAATACGCAAAAGGTGTTGTAGCCAGCTTAAGCGCATGAAGATATTTGATTTTTTCGTCACCGTCTTTACAGTCAAGCGACAGCAGCCATTTGTCGACATTTGTTGCGCCAATGCTTGACAGCGATTTAATAAATCTTAAACTTGTTTTTTCCATTTTAAACCTCCTTTTTTGAACCAAAAACCGCGCGCACAAAATTCTCAAGATTTTTATCCTGCTCCGGAAAAATCCGACACGAAATAACGACAATTTCATCAAGCCGGCTTTCTTCATATGAAATACCGGCAAGACGTAACCCACTTTTTATCGTTTTTTCATAGCAAAACGGAACACCAATTGACCGAAATATTTTTTCTTTACGCATTTTAATCACTTTTCCTTTTTTATTAGATTTTTTGGCTTAATGCCAGACACAAGGGACTTGAAGTCCCTTAATAAATAGAAACGCGCAATACTGTTATAATGTCGGAAAAATTCACAAGGTTCTCTAAAAACTTAAGCCTTGCATAATAATTTTCGGTCTCTCTCTCAAAACCTTCTTTGCCTTCAAAATAACGGTGAAAATCTTCATCACATTTAATATTATATAAGACGTAAATGTGATTTTTAATATCAAAATATATTTGAATCGCCCTATTGCTATTTGAATTAATATATGACCATAAACCGCTTTTATTTAAAATAGTACTCATTTCAAATTGCTCACCATTAGGCAATTCGGTAAACTGCCTTAAACCGCGCCCAACACCAATAGTTTTTCCGTCTGAATCAATGCAAGTTATTGATGTTTTGTGCGCTTTAATCATCCGTCCATTAATTTCAGTGATTTTCATTTAATTTCATCCCTTTTCATTAGATTTTTGGCTAATGCCGAACACAAAAGGGACTTGTTTTAGCAAGTCCCTTTTAGTCTATGCGTTTATCTGAAATTTGCGTACATTTGTTAAAAATTCACTAACTGAATACGAAAAAAGCCGGTCAATATTGTATTCATGCGGATTTTCAAGGTAAAAATTAACATCATAGGTATAATGTGAAAAAATTTCAAGTGTGCGTAAAAAATATTCACAAGATAAAGCGCCATTAAAATGGACACCAATAGAATCGCGAATACGTTTATTACATATGCAAGTAACTTCTTTATCGAGTATAAACCGACATACATCTACCGCATGAACACACGAAATATTTAAATCGCAATAACCGCAAACGCCATTTTCTGAAACAGTTAAACGAATCCAAATATCCTCACCAGTAACGTTTAACAATTCTTTAACAGTCATTTTTTCATTCATCCTTTTTTATTAGATTTTTTGGCTTAATGCCGAACACAAGGGCAATTTAAATTGCCCTGTAAGAATAAGTCAAAATAACGTTGTACTTGTTAAAGAATTTTCTAATGTGCTGTGCGCTTGTACTTGTGTAGCCAAAAACAAGACGCAAAACATCATAGCCGGAATTATCCTTTTTATCAATTAACGCTACAATAGTAGAATAAGACACCAGCACTATAAATTTGTCTGTTTCATAAATATTTGCGCTACATGTATAAAGCCTGCCAATTTTGCGATAATGACCAAACGGATAATTATCATACTCATTGCGAAAACTTGAATAAATTTCACGGCAAATTTCATTGACTTTTTGTTGTGCTTCTTTTGTCATTTTTATTCATTCCTTTTTAGATTTTTATTTGGCTTAATGCCGGACACAAGGCACTTTTAAAGCGCCTTATATAATAGTTACTGAAATTGACACATACAATCTATCATTAAGTGTACTAATCTCCATAACTTCACAATTACCAAATAATGTTAATATATTCTTTTCTTTAGTGTATGCTTCCATACTTATTTCATCTAAATCGCACAAATTCAATGATACTTCATTATGTTCCGTATAAATAACTAATATTGGATAATTTGCAATGTGATCCCAAATGTCTATTAGCTTTAACTTCATTTTCTAACATTCCTTTTCATTAGATTTTTTTTGGCTTAATGCCGGACACAAGACCATAGCCGGGATGAATGATTCATCCCGGCGTACATTGCAAAAACTAATTAATCTTAACAAGCGCGTCAATAAAATCATTAACAACAACATGCGTTACTTCATCGCCGTAAACCGAAAACACAACACAAGATTCATCTTGTGAAGTCTCAAAATATATCATACCTATTTTGAGAAACATTCTAAGCGATACACCATAAGACGCCGGAACAACATATTCAACATACTTCAACATTTTAATACATTCCTTTTCATTAGATTTTTGGCTTAATGCCGGACACAAGACCATAGCCGGGATGAATCATTCATCCCGGCGCTTGCTACCTACTATTCGTCTATCTGAAAAGAACGGCTATACAGTTCATAAGCACTCATAACGCATTTCCCGGTGACCTTGTGTGAAAAAGTGAAGTCAATAAGCTTGTAAGAATCAAAAGGATATTCAAAATTAATCGCGGTTCTGACATTCTTTTCATTGACCTCTTCATCAATAACCGGGACATTTTCAAGTGTCTCAACAGTACGTGTTTTCAGATTGTAGACGACAGCGTGAACATAAGAAACAGACATTGACCTTGTGATTTTTTTCATTTTTGATACATTCCTTTTTTCATTAGATTTTTTGGCTTAATGCCGGACACAAGACCATAGCCGGGATGAATGATTCATCCCGGGACACTACTGTTTTTTGTGTTTCGCCCTTTTTGGGGCTATGCGGAAACATTTCCGCATAACGGATTTACACACACTCCCGGCAACAGAAAAGGGAAGGTGTAACCGCTCTTCAGCGACATGCAATGCCAAATCTACAAAGGATACAACCACACATTTCAGTATCAATCGCCCAATTGCTCAAAACATTCGTCTACTTTTGCAAGTCCAAACTTTTGCAAGTGCGCTTGCTTTTGCAAGCTCCCGCGCTCCCAACAAAAAACAAGATCATCGCGCGGTTTGGCCTTTTTATTGGAACATCAACCAAAATTGTGTAGCCCTTCAGTTTTCAAGGTACAGTGCGTCAATGGTGCGGCTGCCGGTGTGGCTGCCGGTGTGGCTG
>JAGBSZ010000160.1 GCA_017631585.1 Bacteroidaceae bacterium | reverse complement strand
GAAATTCCCGAAGGCGGAAACTGGAGTACTCTCGAAAGACTCAACCGTGAGCGCGAGCTTGTGGGAATATATCTTTCGGCACACCCGCTTGACGACTATTCAATAGTGTTGAATGAATTCTGTAACACAAAAGCATCCGAAATGGAGAACATGGAGGCACTGGTCGGACGTAAAATCACTCTTGGAGGAGTGGTAAGCGACCCACCGCGCACAGGATTCACAAAACGAGGAACACCGTACGGCATAGGAAAGATTGAGGACTTTACAGGCTCGGCTGAAATATTCTTTATGGGTGAGGAGTGGATGAAATGGCAGAACTATTTCATTCCCGGCAATTTCCTATATATAAAAGGTTCTTGTCAGGCACGCCGCTACGATGCTACAAAGTTTGACTTTTCAACAAACTCAATAGAGCTGATGCCGGAGATAAAGGACAACCTTGTAAAAAGCCTTACGCTCACATTCGATATAATGTCACTGAACGAGGAACTTTATAGTACCATTGTTGACTACGCCGAAAACAATCCGGGCAAAAGCAAACTCATATTCAAGATAAGGGATTATGAGCAGGAGTTTACATTGGACTTGGAATCAAAGAACCGCGACATTGAAGTAAAACAGGAACTTATAGATTATATAAAGAGTTTAGAGAATATAGAATATAAATTAAACTAACCATTAAAATTTTTCAATTATGGCAGTAAATGTAACAAACGACAACGCAAAAGAATTCATGGCAACAGAATTGCCAATAGTATTGGACTTCAGTGCAACATGGTGCGGACCTTGCAAGCAGCTTGCTCCTATCATCGAAGAACTTTCAAACGAGTATGAGGGACGTATCGCTGTCGGCAAATGCGACATCGAAGAAGCTGATGACCTTACAGCAGAATATGGTATCCGTAACGTACCTACAGTCATTTTCATCAAGAACGGACAGGTAGTTGACAAATTTGTCGGCTCAAAGTCTAAAGGCGATGTTCAGGCTAAGTTTGAGGCACTTTTAGGATAATACAACCATGAACAACGACGAATTCGCAATGGAAGACCTCGATGACGAGAAGACCATTGCATATATCAGAGAAAGATTGCCACAGGACCTGAAAGAAAAATTCAGCGACGACGAGTTCTACTATTTTCTTGATACCATCTACGACTATTACGAGAAGAGCGGAATCCTCGATGGCAACAACGAATATGTCGATATAGACATCAACGAAATTGCCGAGTTCATTGCCAAAGAGGCAAAGAAAAACAAAATCGGCGACTTCGACCCCGAAGAGTTGTTCTTCATTGTCGAAGGTGAATTAGCATATAACGGAATAATAGACGAGGAATAATTTTTGCACCAAATAAGCAAAAATTATCGAGATTGTTGTTGAGCAATGGTCGCGCGAAGTGCAGACAAAGTTTGCACCGCGCGGGTTGCGATAGCAAAGCTACAACAACAAGCTCAATAACAAAAAAAAATAGAAATGACTTCGGAATTCCGGAGTCATTTTTTACGGCTCAGTAGCAAAAAGGTGTGAGCCAATTTTTTACACCAAGCAAGCAACCTTTTGCACCGCGCGGGATGCGGTTGCGAAGCAACAAAATGGAAGTAATTGCACAAATAAAGTAAAAGGCGACCATGCGGTCGCCTTTTACTTTATGAAATTTAATTATTAATAATTGTTCTTCTTTACCTCGAAGTGAGCCTGTGGGTGCAAGCAAGCCGGGCACAACTCAGGAGCATCAGTACCTGTATAAACAAATCCACAGTTACGGCACTGCCATGTAACAGCCTCAGTCTTTTTGAACACTGTACCATTCTCGATATTCTTGAGAAGTGCAAGATAACGCTCTTCGTGACCCTTTTCAGCAATAGCAATATTGCGATACATAACAGCGATTGCAGGGAAGCCCTCTGCATCAGCGATGTCAGCAAAACGTGGGTAGTCAGCAGTCCACTCCTCGTTCTCGCCGGCAGCAGCAGCCTTCAAATTCTCGGCAGTAGTACCGATAACACCGGCAGGATAGCAAGCTGTAATCTCAACCATACCACCTTCAAGCCACTTGAACATACGCTTTGCATGCTCTTTCTCCTGGTCGGCAGTCTCCTGGAAAATAGCAGCAATCTGCTCATAGCCCTCTTTCTTTGCTACACTTGCAAAGTATGTATAACGCATTCTTGCCTGTGATTCACCGGCAAAAGATGTCAACAAGTTCTTTTCTGTCTTTGTACCTTTAATACTCTTTTCCATAATAATAATTTTTATATTGTCAGTTACACATTATTTAATTATATCCTTTTTCCACAAACCATGCAGATTGCAATATTCATATACCGCAAGAGCCTGGTCCTTACATAAACAGACCTCTGCTACAGGCTCATCCTTCAAATAAACGGTAACACCACCCTTTTCCGTCTCCACATAGATGAAAGCGATATGATGTTCTTTTGTCATTGGATGATGCACACTGCCGACTTCTATCTTCAGAATACCGTTTTCCTTTTCTGTAACATGCGGAACGTGCTTTTCTGCACTTGCATCAACCGTGTTGGCAATCAGTTCTTCCATTGGTTTTCCGCAACACACTACCGGAACTGCTGAATCAACCATCTTTGTTATCACATTGCCACAATGAGGGCATTTATAAAACTTTACAGCCATAATTCTAAAATTTAAATGTTCAAGAATAAGTCAATTACTTTATAAACACCCCAGCAGGTAAAATGTTTAACAGCCACAAAATTATGACTCTCAACATTTTTTCAAAGGAAACATTTATTTTTAAGAAAACATTAACATTAACGAAAAACATTTCGTTAATTAATAAAGTTTAACAATGAAAAAATTATGCCTCATTTCGTTTTCTAAAAACCTTGCGTTTGAGGAACACTATCACCGCGTATGCCATAGGTGTTCCGAAAAAGACTTCTATTGCAAGTTTCATGAAGTACTGCATTGCCATCATTAGCAGAATATCTCTTGTTGTCAGAACTCCTGCAAAGGCTATAAGCACAAAAGGCAGGGTGTCGAACAAATAGCCTACAATGGAGCTGCCGATGGTTCTCACCCAAAGGAAACGTCCTCTTGTCTTTATCTTTATTCGCTCCATGAGCCATGCGTTTGATAGTTCGCCCAACAGAAAGCCTGCAAGGGAACCAAGCACTATGCGTGGAACGTATGTGAATATGGTGTTATATGCAGTTGCTGTAGGGTCAAGATAATCAACGGAAGGAAGCCATACGCCAATCTGCGTGCATACCACCATTATTATGTTGCATAGGAATGTCATCCAAATGACCTTACGCGTTGTGCGATACCCCCATATCTCGGTAAGCACATCGCCGAGCATATAAGCGAATGGGAATGTTATTGTCCCTGCGTCAAAATAAAAGAGGTTGAATATAGAAATTACTTTTACTGCCATTACGTTCGACACAAGATACAACGTAACAAAGAGGGCAGTTACTACCATAAACGACATATTGCCGTCTGTTCGGTTTTTGAAAGGGTTTTCCGATACCTTATCCATAAGGTTTAAATTTTGTGCAAAAATATGATTAATTTATGGGGTTTGCAATTGCAAACCCCATAAATTAATCATTCAAAGCTTCGCAATAGTTTTATCTCTTCTACCCAACGGTTCTCATCGGGTGTTTCAAGAACTATCGGCATGTTGTCAAAACGTGAATCCTGCATGAAACGCTTGAAGAAATCTATTCCAAGCAATCCGTCACCGATACATTCGTGCCTATCGACGCGTGAACCTAAAGGTTTCTTAGTATCATTGAGGTGAATGCCCCTAAGATATTCCAAGCCTACTACGCGCTCGAATTCTCCAAAGACGCCCTCATAATCATTTACGATATCGTAACCTGCTGAATAGGTGTGGCAGGTGTCAATACATACTCCTACTCGGCTCTTGTCCTCTACACGGTCGATTATGTAACGTATCTCCTCGAATCTGTTACCGACATTACTGCCTTGTCCTGCAGTATTCTCTATAACGGCTATAACACCGTTAGTCTTTGAGAGGGCAAGGTTTATGTTTGCTGCAATTTCATCAAGGCACTGTTCTATGGAAATCTTGTTCAGGTGGCTTCCCGGATGAAAATTGAGCATTTTAAGCCCCAGTTGTTCGCAACGCTGCATCTCGTCAATGAATGCGGCGCGTGATTTCTGTATTGCCTCTTCATCGGGGTTACCAAGGTTTATCAGATAGCTGTCGTGAGGCATGATGTAGGATGCATCAAAGCCGTATTCAGCACAGTTGTTCTTGAACTGCTCTATGCTTTTTTGTGCCAATGGAGCCGAAACCCACTGACGCTGGTTCTTTGTAAACAGAGCAAAGGCATTTGCTCCAATCTCTTTGGCATTCAGCGGTGCATTCTCCACACCACCGCTTGCCGACACATGTGCACCAATATACTTCATATCATCATCTTATAAAAAAGTCGGCATCCGGTCATTTTAACAACACAACCGAAGATGCCGACATATTAATTAAACATAATCAATCATCAATCGTTTGTTACCGGAGCAAAAAGTTTTTTGCTACCGCGCAACAAGTTACGCACCTCACTGAGCAACTCATGCGACTCCTGAATCAAGTTCAGATACACAAAGTCCATTCGCAGGCTTCCTTTGCTCTGATGCAGACGCATTGTCTGTGTCTTACGCAATGTGGCAAGTTCGTGTTTCAAATCCTTTGCACGTGCCGAAACCTCCTCGGCTGTTTCAAAGTTACCTGTTGCAATAATTTCATTAATATCCTTTAGAACGGCATATATTCCGTTGCAATATGGAGAGAATTCTTCAACATAAAGTTTGGACAATGGGCTAAAGCTGTTGTCGGCATGTTCTTTCATAGGCTCTCCGATACGTGTCAGGGTATTAAGCATCTGCTGACAGCTGTTGGTGCAGAGGTGATACCATGTGCTACGCTCAAAAGCAAGATTCTGTTCCAGACGTTGCAAACCACGTGTCTCGGAGCGACGTTCCTTTTTCATGAATGCCTTTTCCTCAACAATCTTTATCAATGAACTCTTCAACGGTCGCAAAGCATCTTTGGAGAACGAATCGAACATCTTTTTGTATGTATCGGCAGAGAATGACAATGTGTGTGTCAGTGTGTCTGCAGAGTGAGACACCAGGTTATTCCATATTTCTTCCTGGTTCTCTGATTTCAAAATGACAACCATCTTTTCATCCACACTCTCCTTACTCTTTTTCTTGTTGTATGCAATGTGGCTACGTACAAGCAGATAGATTACAAGAGCAATCATTATGTACATTGCAACTATTCCGCCGTAGTTCATGATGCTTGCCACAAAGGCTGCTATGATGAATGCAGCACCGGCTGTGATGAACCAGCCACCTACAACCGAAACAACACCGGTCACACGATACACAGCACTTTCACGCCCCCATGCACGGTCGGCAAGTGAAGTACCCATACCCACCATAAATGTAACGTATGTTGTGGAGAGAGGCAATTTCAATGATGTACCCACTGCAATGAGCAAACCGCCAAGTACAAGGTTTACTGATGCGCGGACAAGGTCGAATGCAATATCTTCGCGTTCTTCAAGCGGTGCGAAGCGTTTGGATATCCATCTTTTTACACTCTCGGGGGTATTTCTTGTAACTGCATCCACAAACTTGCTGACCGCACGTACAAGATTGCGGGCAATGGAAGAGGTTCCGAACATTTCGTTACCGTCGTCCTGTTGGCTTGAAAGGTCAATTGATGTCTGCAACACCTTGCGTGCCTTTTTGCTTGTAAACAAAGCATAAACCATTATGGCACCAGCTGCCACAAGGAAGAATACGCTTGTCTTGGCAGGCAGATTCAATGAACCCATCATAAACGAGTCAACCATTCCGTTTCCATTGGCTACAAAATCCTTGAATGACTCAAAACCTGCCAATGTAACACCGATGAAGTTCACAAGGTCGTTGCCGGCAAAAGCCATGGCAAGAGAGAAGGTACCCATAAGTACCACAATCTTAAGTACATTTATCTTAAGCAAATGCAACATCTGCATCAAAATTGTAAAGAAGATAAAGGCGCAAAGAAGGAACATACCGGTCTGCTCAAAGATAATATGACTCAGAGAATCGGGTAAGAAGCCAATCAAAGCACTGCCTTTGAGTCCTTTTATAAGCATGAAGTATATAATGGCTGTTGATGCAATACCTCCGTATATACCAATCTTGCGACCAAGGTTCTTACGATAATGGAATGTGAATATTATACGTGAAATCCATTGTACGATAAGACCAAAGACAAAGGCGATCGCCACAGAAAGGAATATCGAAATGATGATTGTCAATGCTCTGTCTGTGTTCAACATAGCTAATCCGCTACTGCCGGAGCTTATAAGAGCTGTGACAAACGATGCTCCAAGCAATTCGAACACCATCGAAACTGTGGTTGACGTCGGCAAACCGAGCGAATTGAAAAGATCGAGCAGGAATACATCGCTTATGACCACTGCCAAATATACGCACATCACATTTTCAAAACTGAAGAAACTCGGATCGAAAATTCCATGACGTGCAACATCCATCATACCGCTACTGAATGAAGCTCCTACAAAGATACCCACTGCCGCAACAATAAGCACATGCTTGATTTTTGCAGCCTTTGAGCCTACCGCAGAACTCAAAAAGTTAACAGCATCATTGCTCACACCCACTGTAAGGTCGATTATTGCAAGGGTAAACATGAATAATACGACAAACAGATAACTGAGTTCAGTTGAACTCATCGCCGACACATACGAAATAATGTCATTCATAAAATATCAAATGTTTATTTATTAATCAACTTTGCAACCTAATTATCAATTAGGCACATTTTATGCAACAAACGTTATAACTGCAAATTACAACAATGTTATCTATTTTTTGCAAAATTGTTACAAAAATAAACATTCATTTTAAAATCCAAAATACTATATAAAAAAAACTGCGTAAAATTTTGGGTTGCCTTTAAACATTGCTCCCGGGTACAAGCCTGCACCCGGGAAGCAATAAGGATTATCACACTCTGTTTCCGATATAATCAGAAATCGTATCTTGCCGAGAGATTCACACGATTGGCATTGGAAACCGTTTCGTCGATATTGGTTCTCCAGCCGTGCAGATATTCTATACCAATCTGCAGATTCTCGGTTAAATTGTAAATGGCATTTGCCACAACATACTGTCCTTTGCGTGAAGCATTGGGATTATAGGCTGAATAACCGTTACGCGAATGGAGTGCAGTCTGGCTATATGCAGCCGACATCATGAAATTCTTTGTGAAATTATATTGCAAGCCGGCAAACCAGCTTTCACTTGTAAGCAACATTGCTTTTCCGGGGGATTCCGGGTCGGGAACAAAATCAACGCCGATATTGGAGATATTGTTTACCAAAGAGCCTATACCTTCGCCGATTGTAAACTGACCTTTGAGCTGAAAACCACCCATTGTGGCAAGAAGGCTTGCTTGTGCGCCCCATCCCACCTTATCGCTGAATTTTCCGGCAATCTTGTCGGTGTAGTATATATCGCGCATAATTGCACCAAGACGTATGTGGTTATTGCTGTTGCCCATGAGGTCGTACTGCACAAATATCGGAACATTCGGAACACGTTGTGCATCAACGCCTACAAATTCATTGTATTCGGCATTCACATTCGGGTCCTCTATTGATACACCCATTGACAAGCCCCAGTCAAAACCGTAACGTAACATCACCTGTGTGGTACGATAGAATGTCATACCGCAAGGACCGCCGTAGTCGATTGTTGTAGGTATGGCATCAATATCCATGAATGAACCGATGCCGTATCCGAACTTTAGGTACTTTGTACTCATGTATGCATTGAGAAGCTGAAAGCCTAGACCGCTGCCACGCCAGTTTCCCGATGTATATACTACAAAGTCGCCAAGCAACCGGCTATTTCCCACCAGTTTCATAAAAATGGTAGAGTTTGTCAGGTCCATCTGAAACTGTCCGCTCGGACCACCTTTTCCGTAAATGGCTGACGGGAGGAAATCGACATTATCTACAGCGCGGTCAAAGTCGTACTCGATTTTTGTCTGCAGATAACCTCCGATACCCAATCCCCACTTGCCCTCCTGATCTACAAGAACGAAACGTGGAGCACGCGCATCGTGGTAGTAGTTGCTTTGGGTGTTCTGAAAAATCTCCACCACATCGGGTGCCTCGTTGACAGTTTCGCTGATGCATATTATGGGTGTAGCATCATCGGTAATCTCCACCCAACGCTGTGCTGTAGCCGGCACCATTGCCGACAGCAACAATGCTGCCGACAATAAAGTTTTTGAAATTCTGTTCATAATACCTTTTTTTAATGTTTGATACAGAGAAGAAACATTCAAGAATGAAAAATGTTCTTATGGACAGTATAGAATAGCCGTGCATAAACTTTTTTAATGCAGCGAGTGTTCTTTAAAAGCAATATACATATTATGGAAAGAATCAAAACTTTTTTATTCAAAGAGCCGGCTTTGCCGTTCGCCTATTCGATAATTCTCCTTGTTGTGCGAGTAATCTTTGGAATTTTATTTTTGAGTCATGGTGTTGCCAAATGGACAGCGTTTAATGATGCTACAGAAAATTTCCCCGACCCGTTGAGTTTGGGAAGTACTGTCACTTTTTGGCTTGCCATATTTGCGGAAGTAGCATGCAGCTTTGGCTTTATGCTTGGAGCATTGTTCCGTTTGTCTCTGATACCAATGATTTTTACAATGTTTATAGCTGTTTTTGTCATACATGCCGGCGACCCGCTTGCCGTAAAGGAATTGGCACTTATGTACCTAACTATTTTTGTACTGACTTTTTTCAGCGGACCGGGAAGAATATCAATAGATGAAGTTTTACGCAGAATAATGCAGGCTTGATGGTTTATTATAAAGCCCATCCCACCGCTAAAAAAGACTTCGTGAACCCGGTGGAATTGGCAAAGCCCATCCCACCGTTCCCTCGGACGT
>JAGBSZ010000159.1 GCA_017631585.1 Bacteroidaceae bacterium | reverse complement strand
AATGTGTCTCTGCGCCTTTCTTCAGCGACATGCCGGTGAGTGCCGGTCTGAGGGATAGTTTCGATCCTTCTATGGAAAAGGCGAACGGATATATATCATTGCCCTCGCAGAAGGCTAATTTCTATTTCCCGGTGTCAGGAACTTCTATGGAACCGGAAGTTTTTTCAGGTGATATTGTGGGTGTTGTACGAGTGGGGAATTATGACAAAATATCTCCTGAAGCGATATATATGATTGTCACCAATGAGAACAGAATGATAAAACATTGTTATATCGACGAGAACAATCCCGAACTGTTGTGGTGTGTATCGCCGAACTACCCCTCTTTCCCGATAAACAGGGCCGACATCTGCGCGATGTTCCGCGTTGTGTCAAGAATACAGTATTTCTGAAATATCTTTAAAATCGGGTTCACGCATCAAAGTTTGAACCCGATTTTCATTTTTTCAACAGCCTTTAAAATTCCATAAGGCTTGAATTTCTCGTAATTTATATTATCTTTGCAAAAACGTCATGCATGTTTTTTTGTTTGTATGATGGTGGTATTGTTATGCAATACGGGTAAAAAGATTCAGATGTATGTCAAATATTAAAGGTCATATAGCACAGATTATTGGTGCTGTCGTCGATGTTCATTTCGGAGGCTCTGCCGAAGAGAAGGTTTTTCTTCCGGCTATCCATGAGGCTTTGACTGTGAACCGCCCCGGTGCAGGCAAACTTATTCTTGAGGTGCGCCAGCATATCGGTGAGGATACTGTCAGAACGGTTGCCATGGACCGCACGGCAGGTCTATGCAGAGGCATGGAGGTGTATGCTACCGGACAGCCTATTGCAATGCCTGTGGGTGAACAGATTAAAGGCAGGATGATGAATGTTACAGGTGATGCCATAGACGGGCTTCACAAACTCGATAATTCGGTTACATATCCCATACACAGGGAAGCTCCAAAATTCGAGGAGTTGTCAACCGTGCAGGAGGTCTTATATACGGGAATAAAGGTCATTGACCTGCTCGAACCATATTCAAAAGGTGGCAAGATTGGTCTGTTTGGCGGTGCCGGTGTAGGAAAGACTGTCCTTATCATGGAACTTATAAACAATATAGCCAAAGGACACGACGGATATTCGGTGTTTGCAGGTGTGGGTGAACGTACCCGTGAAGGTAACGACCTGTTGCGTGAGATGATTGAATCAAATGTCATCTGTTACGGAGATGAGTTTAAGGCTGCAATGGAAAAGGGAGAGTGGGACTTGTCTAAAATAGATTATGATGCTGTTGCAAAATCACAGGCTACGCTTGTCTATGGTCAGATGAATGAGCCTCCCGGTGCGCGTGCTTCTGTGGCTCTGTCGGGATTGACTGTGGCAGAGTCGTTCCGCGATGCCGGTATATCCAAAGGCAAACGTAACGATATACTGCTATTCATAGATAATATATTCCGTTTTACTCAGGCAGGTTCCGAGGTCTCTGCCTTGTTGGGACGCATGCCCGGCTCTGTGGGCTATCAGCCAACGCTTGCCAGTGAGATGGGTGTCATGCAGGAGAGAATCGCTTCAACGGTAAACGGTTCTATCACATCGGTGCAGGCGGTATATGTCCCTGCCGATGACCTTACCGACCCGGCTCCTGCAACAACATTCACTCACCTTGATGCTACAACCGTGCTGAGCCGTAAGATTGCCGAACTTGGAATATATCCTGCCGTCGATCCGCTTGAATCGACTTCATGAATACTCGATGTGAACATTGTCGGCGAGGAGCATTACAACACAGCTCAGCGTGTGAAACAGATACTCCAGCGTAACAAGGAACTTCAGGACATAATATCAATCCTGGGTATGGAGGAACTCTCGGATGAGGACCGTACAACTGTGAACAGGGCGCGACGTGTGCAGCGTTTCCTGTCACAACCTTTTACCGTGGCAGAGCAGTTTACCGGATTGAAAGGCGTATCGGTGTCGATTGAAGATACAATACGCGGATTCAATATGATTCTTGACGGTGAGGTGGATTATCTGCCGGAACAGGCATTCCTTAATGTGGGAACAATAGAAGAAGCCATCGAAAAGGGAAAAAGGATTCTTGAACAGGTAAAGTAACGGGATATGCAGGGATTGTTTGTGTTGGAGATATTGACTCCCGATAAAAGGGTTTTTAAAGGTAATGTGCAACAGACATCAATGCCTGGTGCAAAAGCTCCTTTTGTCATTCTCCACAACCATGCCTCTTTGATATCTGTGTTGCAGAATGGTAAAATCACTTGGATTGATGCTGATGGCGAGCATGCCGTTGAAATATCTGGCGGTTTCGTCGAGGTGAATGAAAATGTGGTAACAGCGTGTGTTGAACTAATATGAACAAGATAAAGAACATATTCGTCTTTTCATTTGCAATGATTGTAATTACAGTTGTTGTAGAGCTTGTGGCATCGCTGTTTATGACAAGTGTATCTTCAGTCTTCTGGGTTGCCCCTCTCTATTTTTGGGTATTCTATGCAGTTGTGCTTATGCTGTTGAACGGTACAGATAAGTTGGCGAATCTCTTTATGTTGTTCAAAGGGGTGAAAATGGTTGTGACATTGATGCTTATGTTCGTGCTTGCCTTTGTTTTCCGTTCGCATACGGTGGAACTGATAATATACTTTCTTGTCTATTATATGTTGATGCTTGTGGTGGAAAGTTCATTTTTGCTTTACATTAAAAAAAGATGATAGGCGATGAAAGGTATAAGATACATATTGATGCTTCTTTTCTTGTCGTTTGCATGTGGCGCATTTGCAACAGAACACACTGCTGAATCCGGCAAGATTGATGTCAAGAAGGTTATATTCGAGCATATAAAGGATACATACGAGTGGCATATAACAACAATAGGTGAAAAGCATGTGGCAATAAGCCTGCCTGTAATATTATATTCGCATCGTACCGGCTGGGAGGTCTTCTCCTCATCAGTGTTCCATGAGCAGGAGAGCTACAAAGGGTTTTATATCTCGTATATGGGTGACAACGAAGGAAAAATTGTGGAGAATGACAGTGATGGCAATGAGCGTCGTCCGTTGCTCGACCTTTCAATCACAAAGACTGTTCTTTCGGTTTTCATAAGTTCATTGCTGCTTGTTGTGTTAGTGTTGTACACTGCTCGCTGGTATCGCAGACACAATGCTGATGACAAGGCACCACGTGGCTTTGTAGGTGTTATGGAGATGCTTATAACAATGGTTGTGGATGATGTAATCAAGCCTAACGTGGGCAAGAACTACAAGAGATACACACCCTATCTGCTTACGGCATTTTTCTTCATTTTCCTGAACAATCTGATGGGCTTGTTGCCGATATTCCCCGGTGGCGCGAATGTTACAGGAAACATTGCGGTGACTTTTGCGTTGGCTCTATGCACTTTTATTGCCGTGAACTTCTTTGGAAACAAAGAGTACTACAAGGAGATTTTCTGGCCCGATGTGCCGATATTTCTCAAACTGCCTGTTCCGATGATGCCGTTGATTGAACTGTTCGGTATCTTTGTAAAGCCCTTTGCTTTGACAATACGTCTTTTTGCGAATATCCTTGCCGGGCACACGGTTGTCCTTGCTTTTGTGTGTATAATATTCATCACCATGTCGGTGAGCAAATATATCGGAACTGCGATGACCTTTGTATCGGTTGTCTTTACAATATTCATGAATGTTCTTGAATTGCTTGTGGCGTTTATTCAGGCATTCGTGTTTACAATGCTCTCGTCGGTGTTCATAGGTTTGTCACAGCCGGAACATCACGAAGGCAAACATTAAATGAATTTATTAACTTTAAATATAGTATTATGTTTTTGACTGTTTTTCTTCAAGCCGTAATGGGCGCAAGCCTGGCTAAGGTAGGAGCGGCATTTGCCGCAAGCGTTGCTGTTATTGGTGCATCATGGGGTATTAGCCGCATAGGTTCTACAGCTCTTGAATCTATGGCGCGTCAGCCGGAGGCTGCCGGTGATATACGTTCCGGTATGGTGCTTGCAGCGGCTCTCATAGAGGGTGTTGCCATGTTTGCCGTGGTGGTTTGTTTCCTTGTGCTGTTTGTGTAACTCTTAAATATATCTTCAAATGTCGTTCCTGTTGCCCGAAGCCGGTTTGTTGTTCTGGATGCTTATCGCATTCGGAGTGGTCTTCTTTATCCTATATAAGTACGGTTTCCCGGTCATTACATCAATGATTGACGAGCGAAAGAAATTCATTGATGAGGCTTTGGACAATGCAAAGATTGCCAATGAGAAACTTGCAGGCATTGAGGAGCAGAGCAGGCTCATTCTTGAAAAAGCCAATGCTGAACAGGTGAGAATATTACGCGAGGCTGTTGTTGCACGCGACAGCATCGTAAAAGAGGCTCAGGAAAAGGCTGAATTGGAGAGTGCAAAAATTATATCGGCAGCAAAGGAGCAGATAAAGCAGGAGAAAGAGGATGCCTTGCGCGAGATACGTGCGCAGGTTGCAGAATTGTCGATAGCCATAGCCGAAAAGGTTATTCGCAAGGAACTTGCCGACGATAAGGCGCATGACAGCTTCATGGATTCATTGCTTGATGAGGCTTTCGACAATAAAAACGACAATAAATGAATGTAGGGACAATATCTATGCGTTATGCACGCGCCCTGTTGTTGTATGCTACAGAACAGGGTGTTGAGGATGTGATATATAAAAATATGTCGCAACTGGTGCATACGCTCGATTATGTCAGGGAACTTCCCGTCCTGCTTCATGCTCCGGTGCTCACCGCCGAAGAGCGGGTGAAGATTATATGCGAGGCTGTAGATGGCGATGAGGTTTTTGAGCAGTTTGCACGTCTTGTCGTAAAGGAGGGGCGCGAGGAATTCCTGTTTTTCATAGCCCACAGCTATATGACTCTTTATCGCCGGGCTAAAGGAATACTTTCTGTCGCCTTTACAACAGCAAAACCGGTAAGCGATGCATTCCTTGCAAAGGTCGAGAAACTGATTGCGCAGAGCTGTGGTGCAAAAGTGGAAATGAACAACATCGTGGATTCTTCCATTATCGACGGATTCATATACGAAGCAAACTCCATTCGTGTAGATGCGAGCGTAAGAGGTGAATTACACAAGATTAGGAAAAGATTGGTTGAACAAAACAGAAAACTTGTCTGATGAATATAAAACCAAGTGAGGTCTCAAGTGTATTGCTTGAGAAACTGAAAGGAATAAAGAGTGACCTTAAATACGAGGAGGTTGGTACTGTGCTTCAGGTCAGTGACGGCGTAGTACGCATATACGGCTTGTACAATGCCGAGTCGGAAGAACTTCTTGAGTTTGACAACGGTGTGAAGGCTGTAGTCATGAATCTTGAGGAAGACAACGTTGGTGCAATACTTCTTGGTCCTACCGATAAAATCAAAGAGGGTATGACTGTTAAGCGCACCGGACGCATCGCTTCGGTAAATGTCGGCGACGGAATGCTGGGACGTGTAATCACTCCGCTTGGTGAGCCCCTTGACGGAAAAGGTGATATTGAAGGTGAAAGGGTAGAGATGCCTCTCGACCGTAAGGCACCGGGTGTGATTTTTCGTCAGCCTGTTACAGAGCCGTTGCAGACAGGTCTCAAGTCAATCGATTCAATGATACCGATTGGTCGCGGTCAGCGCGAGCTTATAATCGGCGACCGCCAGACGGGAAAGACTGCCATAGCCATAGATACTATTATAAACCAACGCGCAGCATACGAAAAAGGCGAACCTGTCTATTGTATATATGTGGCAATAGGTCAGAAAGGCTCTACCGTGGCATCGATAGTAAACACCCTTCGTCAGCATGGTGCAATGGATTATACAGTTGTTGTTGTGGCTACAGCATCGGACACTGCCGCATTGCAATACTACGCTCCAATGGCGGGAGCTGCCATTGGAGAATATTTCCGTGACACCGGTCGTCATGCGCTTGTTGTATATGATGACCTCTCAAAACAGGCTGTGGCATATCGCGAGATTTCGCTTATCCTGCGCCGTCCGTCAGGACGCGAAGCCTATCCTGGCGATGTCTTCTATCTGCATTCCCGTCTGCTTGAACGCGCAGCTAAAATAATCAATCAAAACAATGTGGCTGAGAAGATGAACGACCTGCCACAGAGCCTTGTAGGTAAGGTAAAGGGTGGTGGCTCATTGACAGCATTGCCTATTATTGAAACACAGGCAGGTGACGTGTCGGCATATATTCCAACAAATGTAATATCCATCACCGACGGACAGATATATCTCGAAAGCGACCTCTTTAACAAAGGATTCCGCCCTGCTGTGAATGTGGGTATATCAGTGTCGCGTGTAGGTGGTAACGCGCAGATAAAATCAATGAAAAAGGTTGCCGGAACACTCAAAATCGACCAGGCACAATATCGCGAGCTTGAGGCTTTTGCCAAGTTCGGCAGCGATGTCGATCCGGTTACCATGATGGTTATAGAGCGCGGACGACGCACCAATAATCTGCTTGTGCAGCCACAATACTCGCCAATGCCAGTGGGAGAACAGATAGCAATACTTTATTGCGGAATAAACAACCTTTTGCAGAATGTACCGCTTGACCGCATAAAAGAGTTTGAAAATCTTTTTATAGAGCAGATGCGTTCACGTTATAAGGAGAGTGTTATTGATGTGCTGTCGCAAGGAATAATAAACGATGAGGTATGTAACATCATCGAAGAGTGTGCACGTGAGATTGCCGTAACATTCCATAAGTAACCATTATGAACCTCAAAGAGATAAAACAACGTATCCACTCGGTAAAGAGTACGCAAAAGATAACATCGGCAATGAAGCTTGTGGCTGCTGCAAAACTGCGCAGGACACAAACTTCAATCGAGCATCTGCGACCATACGAACAGAAACTCGATTCCATATTGTCGTCATTCCTATGCAACACACCGGTGAGTAGCGGATATACATTATCGCGCGAGGTTAAAAAGGTGGTTATAATTCCTGTTGCTTCCGACACAACATTTTGTGGAGCATTCAATAGCAATATAATACGTTTGGCAAAAGAGGTGATTGCAGAGTACAGTTCCAAAGGTATTGAAACAGAAGTTCTTCCTATTGGGAAAAAGATGCAGGAGGCAATCGCCAAACAAGGCATAAGCACCATTGAGGCACTTATGCAACATGCAGGCAATCCGCAGTACAGCGGAATATCTTATGTCGCAAAGGAGTTGATGCAACGTTTCCTTGCCAGTGAAATAGACAAGATAGAACTCGTATATACACATTTTGTCTCTGCCGGAAAACAGATTCCCCAACGCGAAACATTGTTGCCGGTGGATATATCCTCCCTCTCTTCGGACAGCGCATGCCATAACATTGACTATATAATAGAACCAAGCAAAGAGGATATTGTAAATAGTCTTATTCCCAATGTAATAACGCTGCGCCTTTATGCTGCATTGCTCGATTCAGCTGTAGCTGAGCATGCCGCAAGAATGGTCGCAATGCAGGTGGCTACAGATAATGCAAATGACCTCATCGGCGAACTTACACTCGAATATAACAAATGCCGTCAGCAGGCAATCACAAACGAATTGCTTGATATTGTTTCGGGCAGTTAGGATACACTGGTGTTTTTGATTAGGCAATATAATCTCTCTTTTTTATCTTGCCTTCGCAAATAAAATAATCCATCATGAATATAATCCCCATAGCATATTACCATACGAAACTGAAAACAAAGTTCGGTGTTCCGCGTCAGAGCGGTATTGTCCCCGAATTGCAGGGCATCATACAGTTTGAACCGGAATACAGCCGTGTTGAGGCTTTGCGTGGTATCGAGGGTTTTGATTATCTGTGGCTTATATGGGGATTTTCGCTCAATGACAGGAACCCAGGGGAGTGGAGCCCGCTTGTGCGCCCGCCGTTGCTTGGCGGAAACAGCTATATGGGTGTGTTTGCCACACGTTCGCCGTTCCGTCCCAATCCGTTGGGGCTGTCATCGGTGAAGCTGCTGGGAGTGGAAAACGGTGCAGACGGGCTTATGCTGCATGTTGCCGGTGCCGACCTTGCTGACGGTACGCCAATCTTCGATATTAAACCTTACGTGGAATATGCCGATGCACACACCAGCGTTCGTAGCGGATTTGTTGACAGCAACAGCTGGCAAATGCTTGAAGTTGTATTTCCCGATGAACTGCGTGCAATGTTCAATGATGATGATTTACGTGCTTTGATTAGAATTCTTGAGCTTGACCCTCGTCCGCAATACCACAACGACCCTGAACGTCTTTATGGCATGCCTTATGGCGACTATGATGTCCGTTTTACGGTTTCCGGCAATGTGTTGACTGTTGTTGAGATTGGCAATATTTCTGTGGAGTGAATATTTTATAACACAGTTGTATAATCAATCGTTACTTCTTTAATTCTATGGGTTTTTCGTGATTATGCGGTTGCAGAAGATATTCTGTAGCTCCGTAGCCTGCCCAATAACCTGAGCCTCCCGAAATGTTTGAACGTATGCTGTTTGAATATCTGAAGAATGGGTTTATTCCAAGCTCTATGATATTTTTGTAGTCATCCCAAAAGTTATACATGGCATTGTCAATCTGTGCCACTTTTATCATCAATATATCTTTTTCTGACATTATATGCTTGTTGCTCTCTTTGCTGTTAAATGAGCTGCGACCTAAATCAATGGGAACTGTACAGGGAAATGTATAGTTTTTGTCATCGATTATCGCGAAATTTGATGAAAGGTAGCAATTGTCGCGTCCTACAAGCTGTACGAAAAATTTGTAGTAGTTCTTTTCTTCGGGATTGTCATTGATTACGGCACTTATGCTGTAGCTGCCATTCTCTTTATGGGTTATTATCTTCTCTATTTTTGCTTTTGGTGGAATGGTGGTTTGTGCCGTTGCATAGAAATCCTTGTACTCTGCTGTCAGATAGTATGTCTTTCCCTCCTCGCCACGCATCTTGCTTGTTGTGTATATGTATGGCGGAAAGTATTTGTCGCTTTTCTTTCCGGTGAGTACAATGCTCTTCTCTCCATCTGAAATGGTTACCTTGCCCATTGCGATGATGCAATCCCTAATATCCTCATCTGTTACCACATGCTCGGTGACCGGCAGAATCTGCGACAGCATTACAACAGGGTAACCTCCGGCATCAATCCAACCCTCCACAACAATTTGTGGCTCAGCCTCAATGGTCTTATTTTCGGTGCATGAAAACATCAGCAGCGATAACAGTATCAAAATATATGTTGTCTTGTGCTTCATGGATTTTATCAATGGAATCTGTAGTAAAAACTTATCGATGGCAATATGCTTGTCAGGAAAGATGTAGGCTTGAATATGAATCCTTCGTCGGTTGCTTTAAGTCCGTAATATATCTCATTCTTTCGGCATAGTGCATTATATACCGAAAGATTTATGCCGGCTGTTCTGTTCTCTTTTTTTATAAAATCGTAATTCATTGAGATATCCAGGCGTATATAGTCTGCCAGGCGGTTTGCGTTATGCTCTCCGAATTCGGTGAGGATATTTTCGTTCATTATATAAAAGTACTTTATCGATGTGAACGGAGTGCCCGATGCATATACGAATGTTCCGCCTATGTCAAACCGCTTGCCAATCTTGTATGACGCAACCAAATTTACCTCGTGGATACGTTCGTGGTTCGCCGGGTACCACTTATCGCTGTATGCCGTGAAATTACGCTTTGCTCTGCCAAAGGAATATGACACCCAACCAGTGAGTTTTCCTGTCAACTTATTAAGCATAATGTTGGCTCCATAGTTATAACCGTTGCCGTTTATGACAATCCTGTCCAATGAATACTCTTTGTTGAGCATATCCAATGGGCTGCCATTGTATTCAACCTGATTATAAAGCTTTTTGTAATATGCTTCAATGCTAAGGTCGAACTTGCCGTTGAAAAGCTCGCGCCTGTAGCTTAGCTGGAAATTATGAGCATATTGTGGCTTGTTCTTGGCATCTGCGCTTATCCAGAATTCTACCGGCATGCCAAGAGCAGTAAATCCGCAATTCAAAAGATATTGATGCTGGTGAGAGTAGCTTAATTCTATGCGTCCGGCTCTCCATGTGTCGTATGCAAGCATTACATAAGGATTTATAGCCGGATAGGTAAACCCGTTAAGGTCGCTGTACAAGTCTCCTTTCAATGCTATGCTGTAGTATATGTCGTTGAATACATTGCCGTTGTATTTTGCATATATGCTACTCTCTATGGTATGCTGTTTATAAACTGAATTGTTTGTGACAAGCGAGCTGTTGCTGTAGTCAGGTGCTTGTGGGGTGGTATTGTGGTTTATAACGGATATTCCGGCTTCGATGTTTCGTAGTGTTATATTTGAGCGATAGCCTATGTCGTATATATCAGATGGTAATTTTACATGGTAATTACCGGTAAGTCTTAATTTGTTTCCGTAACCTGTGAAATAGATACTTTGCTTTAATGTTCCTTTGTTGAACTTGTATTTCCAATGCACGGCTCCTAAAGCATTACCCCATGATGTTTGTGTATTGAAATATAGTTTGCTTGTGGCATCTTTTATTTCTGCATCATCAATGCCTGAATAGATGTCGATGTGCAGAGTGTGATTGTTGCCGATCTTTTGCAGATATGTTGCGTTTATGTCGCCAAAAGAATAGCGGAGTTGTCCGTCATCGATTTTTAGCAACGGGCTGTATAAAAGATTAAGATATGAGAGTCGCACCGATGTAAAGAGAGCCGCTTTTCTACCTAATGGGATGCGGGCTGTTCCTTGTGACGACATCAATCCCACAGAGAATTCCCCGTTTGTCTTTTGAGGAATGCTGTCGTATGGTTCCATATCCAGAATACCGCCTATGCAACTGTATCCTCTGTCGGATGTTGCATTTTTGGTAATAGACATGCTTGAAAAGTGTGACGGGATAAAGGTTGAGAAGAATCCCAGCAGGTGCGATGCGTTATATACCGGTATGCCCCCAATGGATATAATGTTATGTGAATTGTCACATCCTTGAATGTGTAATCCTGCATCGTATTCGGCATTTGTCTGTATGCCCGGGAGCAACTGCGTGTAGTGCATGGGGTCGGCGTTGCCAAGAATCTTTGGCAGGTGATGCATAAACTCCATATCCATCTTTACCACCCGTGTATTGCCACTTTTCAAAGGTGAAGTGTTTCTTTCACTTGTTATGACGAGGTCTTCGAGAAAATGCGAAATAGTATCCTGCTCGACACAATATGCTTGCATCGAAAAGAACAATATCAGATATAATAGAATGTTCCTGCGCATTTTATACTAATATGAGGTTGACTAAAAAGGCTCTTTTGTCGTTACGCTCGCCCTCAAAATGCTCATTTACGCTTAGTAAACTGCGCTTTTTCGGGCTTCGCAAGCCTTAAAATAGCTCTTTTTATACAACCTCTCAAAAAGAGGACGACCCAATTTACTTTTGGGTTGCCCTCTTGTATTTTAAATATGTCTGATTATTAGAAATCAAAATCGTAACCTTCAACCAGGTTTTCGAACTCTCTTAACAGTGATTCAAAAGCATCTACTGTTTTTTGGAAATCCTCTTCGTTGAAGAAATCCTCGAGGCTGTGTCTTGAATAATCCTGGAATTCTATTACTGGGATTAAATCGTAATCATAGACATATTCACCCCAATAACTATCATAATATCCATCCTCTTCACATTCAAATTCTATTTTTGCAGTAGGTTCGCTTTCACCGTAGAAATGTACATTGATTTTGAGATGTCTGTTTATTTTGCTGTCTGTTGTTTCATCCCACTCCTCATCAATTACTTCTACTAAATCCAGCAAGTTATTGCATGAACCCTTCAATTCTAATTTGCCAAGGATGTTCACTGTAACAAAGTTGTTCTTTGAATTAATGTCTTCTTCTTCCCATTCTTCATCAAAATTGCTTTTATACAACTCCGGTGTTGCTGATGCTTTGGCAGAAACAATTGTTTTGTTGCCATGCTTGAAAGTGAATGAGAAACCGGATTCTTTCTTGTTCTGGTAGTGTAGGTTTTCAACACTTGCTGTGTAGCCGTTGAAATATAGTGTCGCATTGGCGCTGTACTTGTCTGTTGCCAAGTTATAATCTACGCCACTCATCGATGACAAGTCTGTATTGATGATGGCTTCAGCCAATTTTGCACCGTTTTGCTTTACTACAATAGTAACTTTTTCAGGAACCTCAACATAAATCTTATATATATCTCCGTATGTGATGTCTTCTACCCAAACATCATTTTCGTAATCATAATATCCTCCGTTGTAGTATTCATCTTGAGAATCAAAGCAGTGAACTTTTTTTGTATTTCCACTTGTTGTAAGTGTTATTTCACATGGATTACCGTTCTGGTCTTTTACATGCAGAGAAAGGTTGTTTGCATTGCTTTTTTCCCAACATTGTGTTTTGTCGTTTGCAACCCACTTGCCTTTGAAAGCTGATAACTTATAAATCGATTCATAAATATCGTAGTTGTTACCGCTTCCAATCTTTCTGCCAAGGCTTTCTAAGCATCCTTCAAACCAACTTTCTGCATATTCTGTGTCATATTCAGCATATTTATTACTGATATGTTCTGCCAAATCCATTATGTTTTCAAAATCGCTGGCTTTGAATTCGTTTCTTAATTCGAGTGCAACCTTTTGAAAATCTTCTTTATTCTTATATATCTCGCCTGGGGTTGGATTGGGAGTAACTATACTGTCACCGCCTATACCTGGGATATTTGGAATGCTGTCGCCTCCTATACCTGGCAAACCTGGTATGCTATCGTTTCCAGAACCAGGTTTTGATATGCTATCTCCCCTTTCAGAATCGTTGAATAGATCATCAAATGCGTTAGGGTCACATGCTGTGAAAAACAAAGCAGTTACAACAGAGAATACAAAAAGTAGCTTTTTCATAATTGTAAATTTAATTTTATTTCGTATGTGCAAATATATATGAAAAAATATGAAAAATTCGCAAGTGTTGTTAAATAATCTCTACAGCCGGCATAAATATTACTATTTTTTACGCAACTATTACTTTTGTGCTTTTAGAAGTCAATTCACGCGCGCGTACATTATATAAATAATCCCCACGTTGCATGCAACGTGGGGATTGTATAAATAGGGATGTTCTTTGCGATTATTCCTCTATTGCAGCCTGTGCAGCAGCCAAACGTGCGATAGGCACGCGGAATGGAGAACATGATACGTAGTTCAAACCTACTCTGTGGCAGAACTTAACAGACTCAGGCTCACCACCGTGCTCACCACAGATACCGCACTTGAGGTCTGGGTTAACACTGCGACCCTTAGTTGTAGCCATCTCAACGAGCTGACCAACACCTGTCTGGTCGAGTACCTGGAATGGGTCGTTCTTCAAAATCTTCTTGCGGAGATAGATTGGCAAGAATGAGTTAACGTCGTCACGAGAGTAACCGAAGGTCATCTGTGTCAAGTCGTTAGTACCGAATGAGAAGAACTGAGCCTGCTGTGCAATCTGGTCTGCTGTAAGAGCTGCACGTGGAATCTCAATCATTGTACCGATTGTGTATTCTACGCGGTCGCCTTCTGCAGCGAACAATGCCTCTGCTGCCTCGATGATAGCGTTCTTCTGCTCCTCGAACTCGTTGATGATACCTACGAGTGGAACCATGATTTCAGGATAGATAACCTTGCCTTCCTTCTTCAACTCGAGAGCTGCACCAAGGATAGCTGTTGTCTGCATCTTTGTGATTTCAGGATATGTGTTACCCAAACGACAACCACGGTGACCGAGCATTGGGTTGAACTCCTCGAGTGACTTAACGCGACGCTGAACAGCCTCTACTGTCTTACCCATTGCCTCTGCAAACATCTGCTGACCCTTTGCATCGTGTGGTACGAACTCGTGGAGAGGTGGGTCGAGCAAGCGAACAGTCACGTGCAAGCCTTCCATAGCCTTGAAGATACCAACGAAGTCAGCCTTCTGGAATGGCAACAACTTAGCAAGAGCAACCTCACGCTCCTTAGTTGTCTCAGCAAGAATCATCTCGCGCATTGCCTTGATCTTCTCACCCTCGAAGAACATGTGCTCTGTACGGCAGAGACCGATACCGATAGCACCGAAGTCACGTGCAACCTGTGCATCGTGTGGAGTATCAGCATTTGTGCGTACGCCCAAGCGTGCGTACTTGTCACAGATGTTCATCAATTCTGCAAAGTCACCGCTGAGCTCAGGAGCCTTAGTCTCAACCTTACCCTCGATAACCTGACCTGTAGAACCGTTCAATGAGATGTAGTCACCCTCGTTGAATACAAGACCGTCAACTGTCAATGTACGTTTCTTATAGTCGATAACCAATGTACCTGCACCTGATACGCAGCACTTACCCATACCACGAGCAACTACGGCAGCGTGTGATGTCATACCACCGCGTGCAGTAAGGATACCCTGAGCTGCAGCCATACCTGCGAGGTCCTCTGGAGAAGTCTCGATACGAACAAGGATTACCTTCTCGCCATCCTCATGCCACTTTTCAGCGTCATCAGCGAAGAATACGATGCGACCTGTTGCAGCACCTGGAGATGCTGGAAGACCGTTAGCGATAACCTTAGCCTTAGCAAGAGCAGCTGTGTCGAATACAGGGTGGAGCAACTCGTTGAGTTTCTCAGGCTCCATGCGCTTCAAAACTGTCTTGTCATCGATGATGCCGTCACGGTAGAGGTCCATAGCGATTTTAACCATCGCTGCACCTGTACGCTTACCGTTACGTGTCTGCAAGAACCACATTTTGCCCTCCTGAACGGTGAACTCCATGTCCTGCATATCTTTGTAGTGGTCCTCAAGGCGTGTCTGGATAGCGTCGAGCTCCTTGTAGATCTCTGGCATAGCCTCCTCCATTGAAGGATACTTGCTTGCACGCTCCTCCTCGCTGATGTTCTGCAATGCAGCCCAACGCTGTGAACCGATCTTTGTAATCTGCTGTGGTGTGCGGATACCTGCTACCACGTCCTCACCCTGTGCATTAATAAGGTACTCACCATTGAAGAGGTTCTCACCTGTTGCAGCGTCACGAGAGAAGCATACGCCAGTTGCAGAAGTCTCACCCATGTTACCGAATACCATTGCCTGTACTGAAACGGCTGTTCCCCACTCATCGGGAATTTTCTCCATACGACGGTAGAGGATAGCACGCTCGTTGTTCCAAGACTCGAATACTGCGCAAACTGCACCCCACAACTGCTCGTAAGCGTCTGTCGGGAAGTCCTTGCCTGTCTGTGCCTTTACGGCTGCCTTGAACTTTGCAACGAGGTCTTTCAAAGCGGCTACGCTGAGGTCCTTGTCAAGAACAACACCCTGCTCCTCCTTAACCTTCTCGATGATAGCCTCGAATGGATCGATTTCCTCCTTGCTTGTTGGCTTCATACCGAGAACAACGTCACCGTACATCTGTACGAAACGGCGGTAAGAGTCCCAAGCGAACTTTTCGTT
>JAGBSZ010000158.1 GCA_017631585.1 Bacteroidaceae bacterium | reverse complement strand
GGAAGGCATTCAGCTTTTTCAGGGATGCCGGAATCTATTTTGCGATGGTTGCCTGCATCTATTTCCTTGGTTATTTGAAGGGAGAAGAGAGGGCTGCCGTGCATTGTGTGTCGTTCATGATATACGTTGCAATATATTTCTATGGCACAAACATACTGCGTAATGCACGAATGATAACGAATGAACGCAGCACTCTTTACCGCATACTGGACTTTCTTTACTACATAATGAGCCTTCGTGTACTTGAGCGTTATACATGCCTGAAAGAGTATTTTGACTATGAAAAACATGATGAAAATTATTGTTAGCGCATTATTGCTTCTGCTTGCCGGATGCAAGGTGCAGGAGAATGCAACAACTGACCGTACTTCGGCAAGCACGCATATCGGGCGCGTGCTTGCCGACAGTGTGGCAGTGAAGGACAGTATTGTTATACGTGAAAGATGCGATACGGTGTTCTTTACCAAATATCGAACATTGTACAAGGAACGTGTGAGGACGGACACTGTGATAAAGTGTGATACGGTGTATGCGGAACGTCTGGTGACAGTAAAGGAGAAGGAGAAAAACAATGCTCTGTGGTGGCTGATTCTTCCGGTGATTGCCGCTCTTTGGAAGGTGGGGCTTTTTGATGTGTTACGTAATATGATTATGAAAAAGCAATAAGAGTATGCATAAGAATTTTACATTTAAAGGGGTGGTGCGGAGCAATGACAATCTCTTCGCTAATGAGGGTGAGTGTATGGAACTTGTCAACCTGAGAATGGTGAACGGTTCGCTTAAACCTATTCCCGAAATGGTTGAGAATGCTGTACTGCCCGAAAAATATTCCCGGATATATTGGCACGACAAGGCTTCGTGTTATATATGCATAATGAACGATGCTCCCAACGGAGTCTGTTTCTACAACAGCGATTGGCAACCTCTGCTCGACAGCAAAGGGGAAAAACTATGTTTTCCTATGCTCGAAAAGGTTAAATCTATTGAGATTCTGGGATATATCGTTGTGTGCATCACTGAAAACGGAATGAGGTATCTTGTATATGGCAACGGCACTTACCGTTGGTTGGGGGAATATCCCCCGATACCAAAACTTGCTGTTACGTTGTCGTCGAAACTCTACAGCATTACCACTGATTCGGCATTCAATCAGGATTATATCAATACTGATATATCCTCGACCTGGAACTATAATTCGCGTGGGTATTTCGATGAGTGTATATCCAAAGCCAACAAAGACGGGCATTACATCGACCGTGCCTTGTTCAGATTTGCCTTGCGGCTTTATGACGGTTCCTACATATATTCTTCGCATATAATATATGTTAGTGACGAGAATGAAAAAGATGGAGTTACGCGCGATGCCGGCAATCTGTCGGCTTCTCCTGTGAGTTCCTCTGAAGATTCATCACGTTACAGAGTAAGTGTCCTGGCTTTCAAGCCTCTGTTTGAATTTTCAAATCTTCAACTGCAGGAATGGGAGGGTATAATTGTGGGTATCGATATCTTTACCTGCGGCTCAATAATGGGTAAGAAAATTGATGCTGCCACAACTACCATTATCGATACTGCGACAAAACAACGTGTGACGGAAAAGTATGAGATGTACAAAGATAAGGAACTTGATGAGCTTTGGAGCGATATAAGCGGTGCATCGTTGTTCTACAAGGTTGCCGAGTTTGACATTAAAGGAAATCTTTTGAATGCCGTGGATGATGTTTCGCAAGCCAATATTGTTCTGCAGGATGCGTTGAGCGGTTCTGAACAGCAGATGTTCTATTCTTCGGTTGTTCCCGGTTGCAGTTATATGTTCAACAACAGATTGCATATTGCATCGTTGCGTGAATATTTCTTCAAGGGTTACGACCGCTTTTCGTTGCTACCGGTTGGCGGAGAAACGGCTGTCGTTGATATTTTGGCTGTAATGATAAGAATAAAGACGCAGAACGGAATTTCGGAGGTTGTCAATGAATTCCGCGATGTTGAAGTAGGTTACAAGGACGATACTTTCCAATTGCCTCCTTATTTGATGTACCCCGATTCGCGTGCGTTCGAGATGCGTCTGTTTCTTGTATATGAAACTGAAACCTTTATGAAAACTCTGCCTTTGACACCTCATAAATTCCTTAATCAGTCATATTATCTGCATAAATGGTCTTTGGGGTATGATGTGACGGTGAAGGCTGTATATGCAAGCGGCATGGTGGCAAGCGGTATCACTAAAGCACAGGTGCTTGAGGTATTCAACTATGAGGAGGGAGTGCATGAGGTTGTTTATTCTTCCGCAACGGAAGGATGGGTTTATAAAGGTGCGGCTTTCCCGCCTGAAGAGTTCAGCGGAATAAGAATATTCCAGATTCCGAGAGACATTGTGAATGGTGACAAATTGGTGTTTACAATAACGAAAAGCACTTCGGATACTACTTTCCGCGATATCAGAAATATTCCGTTTGATGAGACCTGGCAATTGGTTGGCGGACCTGAGGATTATCGCGAATCGAATGTGTATGAAGAGAGGGATAATGTGATGAAGGTCTCTATGGTAGATAACCCTTTTGTATTCCCTGCAAAATGTACCTATTCATTGTCGCAGGGAAAAGTGGTTGCTCTTTCTACTAACCGTACTCCTATGTCCGAAGGACAATTTGGCGAACATCCTTTGTATGTGTTTTCGCAGGAGGGAATAGAGGTGATGTCGGTGGATGCTTCGGGAACGGTTGCCTACAGCAATATGTATCCGGTGTCTCATGAGGTGTGCCTGAATGCAGACTCTGTGTGCGGCATAGATTCGGGTGTTCTGTTTTTAGGAGCACAAGGAGTGATGCTTATTGGAGGAAGCCGTTGCATACACCTTTCTGCTGCCATGGATAAAGATGCGGTGGAGAATGAAGCAATAAAGCGTTCCGGAATAATAGGCAGGATTGCCTCCCTGAACGGGTTTGATGGAGTGGTGGACGGAGCTTCTTTCATTGATTTCATGCGAACGGCTAAAGTGGCACGTTTTCCCGAAATGGATGAGATTGTCTTCTGTAATGATAAGTTCAATTACAGTTTTGTATATTCCGTGTCGGGTAAGGTGTGGAGCAAAACGAGCAATGCTTTTGTCGGTTTTGTAAAGGCTGGAGGCTCCTTTGCGATGTTCTCGCACAAGGAGGGAAAAACATGCATATATGTTCCGGGTGACACATTCTCGGGCTGTAACAGGATTCTGCTGGTTACCCGTCCTTTTCTGTTCGGTACAAAGCTGCCGAAGCGTATAATGCAGTTGATGTTGCATGCTTATCTTGCAAAGCCTGAAAATGCTTCTCAGACTCCTTTTGTGTCGTGTTTTCTGTTATGCAGCAATGATGGCGTGCATTTCAAATTGGTGAGCGGATGCGATAGGTCATCGGAAACCCGTGATATTGTATTTCCATATTTTCCCACCTGTTCCTACAGGTACTATATCTTTGCTCTGACAGGAAATGTGGTTTCAAAAAGTATGATTACAGGTCTTGAGATAGATGTAAGTGCCGCTTGGAGTAACCGCTTAAGATGAGGCTGACCTAAAAGGACTACCCTTCATGAAGCTGACTAAAAAGGCTCTTTTGTTGTTATACTCGCCCTCAAAATGCTCATTTACGCTTAGTAAACTACGCTTTTTCGAGCTTCGCAAGCCTAAAAATAGCTCTTTTTATTCAACTTCTCACAAATGTGGGTGACCCATAAGTATTATAGGGTCACCCACATTTTGTTGATATACATTGCATTAGGTTGTTGCGTTGTGAAACGACTTTTTGTGCAAAAATGGTTTGAGCGTTGATTTACCCTTTTGCGTGTAGTCTTCTATGTAGT
>JAGBSZ010000157.1 GCA_017631585.1 Bacteroidaceae bacterium | reverse complement strand
TTCCAAATCCTCAACCTTTGCTTTGGTGTCTGCCGCAAATTGAATATAAAATTTCCTTTGTTCTACATCCTTTACTTTGCTGATGATGGCATAATGGTGTGTGAAACCAATGTTCATAAATGCGGCAATCGGGAAATTTGCATCTATCTTAAACTGTATTGTCGGTAATTCATTCGTTCCAACGAACGAATTACTCTTAATATCTACCAATTTGTTCGTTTCAACGAATGAATTATCAGAAAGCATCTTCCACTCTTCATAGAATGTACGCATCTTTCGCAAACTCGCAGCAGAAAAGCCTCTTAACCCTGGTAATTCTTTGCGAAGTTGCTCGCTGACAGCTTCAATGAAGCCTTTGCCCCAATTCTTATTTCGTGTATTCATTGAAACAAAGCGTCCAATTCCATAATAAAGTGCCAACTGCTCTTGGTTTATCGCAGCTAACGCGCGCTGTTGACTTTGTAGAACCGCACTCTTAATAGTTTGAACAGCATTGGTCAGTTCTGTATGCTCCGTTGTGTTAACTATATCACCCATATTAATATTCAATTATTTGATTTATATTGAATAGCCAATATTTGATAACGAAATTAATGAAAAGATTTAATATGCTATATTAATTGACCATATATTTTTCCTCTAACCATATAAACAGGCTATTATTATTGTAAAATAAAAAACCACGCCAAGGGGAGTGACGTGGTTTTGGTCCGAGCAAACGCTTTTGCCCGTTCGGGTATCGACTTTCACAAGCGGATACTGCCGTCTAAAATCTATTACTATGAAAAACACAATAATAAAACATGAGGCAGGTGTGTTTTGTTTGTTCCGATTGTGTTAAAGTTTGTTATTTGCCACAGATTTTCCGGTAATCGCAGTATTCGCAACGTTTTTCATCGCAAGTGGGATTGAATTTTATCTTCTTGTCAAAAATTTCCACAAGTATTTCGTTCAACCGTTCCATAAATTCTGCTTTTATCTTGGTAACATCTGTTGTGGGTTCACCATTGGCTTCGACAATATAATCCTCTCGTTTTGCGTCGTTGTTCTCTCTATGCACATACAGCAGATAAGGAGAAACTTTTGTAGGTTTCAACGGTTTGAGTATGTTTGCCCAATCGCATCTGCCACCGCTTGTCTTAACGCTGTTTCCAGCTAAAAGTTCATCAATGACAATTGAATAGAGTAGCGATTGCAGACGATAACCCGATGATTTTCCTTCGTGTGCGAAAATATCCTCCAGCAAGGTTTTTGTGTCACGTGCGCCACCGCCGGTCTTGTAGTCTATGATGTTTACAGTATCGCCTTTGACATCAATTCTGTCTATTGTACCTCCGATTTCCAACTTAATATTATTACCATTGCTCGTTATGTTGTACGGCATGCTTACCTCTCCTTCGCCACAGATATAATATATTGGTGCGGCACTCTTGTCTATTCTAAGCAGATGCAAAAGAAAACGTTTGAGCATTCCTCGGTTTATATATTGTTCTCCGTTGTAAATAGGGGCACTGCCTTTGAAGAATGTCTCCTTGAATGCTCTATCAACAATTCCGTCAAGATATTGCGGATACTTCAGGTATTGTTCAATGTCATTTGCATCAATGATATGCTTGCCGTTAAGCATGCTCTTGTACAGTTCTTCGGCTGCTTTATGAAATACGATACCAAAGTCAGTGGGGCGCATCTCTACATCAATCTCCTCTGCCGGTTTCAAACCGAGTACGTAATAGTAGAAGAAACTCAGTCCGCACCTTATGTATCTGTTTATGGCACTCGGTGTCAATGGCTTGGCTGTGGGATTGTATCCTTTGTCGAAACGTCTGCGCAGAGTCTCTATCATCGCTTCGCTCTTTTCCACACTGCCGTTTGTTATGGTTCCGCAACTTTGTTCTGCGCCAAGCGCAAGGCGTTCGATGTTATACATATTGCTGCCTGATAACTGCAATATGTATCTTGAACACTCTCCACCGCCTTTGCTGTCAGCGGAGTTGTTATATACAAGTGTGACATTCTCTGCTCGTTGCAACAAACGGTAGAAATTATAGGCATAAATTGAATCTCTGTGTTCGCTCAACGTCAGCCCGAATGCGCGTCTGAGATTGTATGGTATATATGAATTCTCTCCTTTTCCTTTTGGGATATTGCCCTCGTTCAC
This sequence comes from Bacteroidaceae bacterium, assembly GCA_017631585.1. Classification (GTDB taxonomy): domain Bacteria; phylum Bacteroidota; class Bacteroidia; order Bacteroidales; family Bacteroidaceae; genus HGM04593. The sequence continues at coordinate 13,035 of JAGBSZ010000157.1, read as the reverse complement.
AGACAACATTATCACATTCTTGAAGTCGAGGTTTCGTGTTTCCAATAATCCCATCACCTGCAGTCCTACGACCGGCTCACCATGGAAAGGCATGCTTTGCATAGACAGCATTCTGACAAGAAGACGTCCTGCCGTAGTCTGTCCAATGTTCAGCTCGCCACTTTCAAAAAGACGTATAAGGCGTTGCACCTGTGTATGTACCTTGAGTGTCGCTTCGCAGAACAATTTGCTGTACAGCTCGTTCTTTTCCTCTCCGTTTTCTGCCGATATGTTGGCTACGTCAAAGACAATCGATGCGATGCTTTGCATCCACTCTTTGTTGTCGTTGTGTCGTGTGAAAATCTTTGTAAGGAATTCATCGGTACGCAACTCTTCGGCAGTGGGGTAGAAGCGTTTCTCCCTCATCAGCGTTTCTCTTAGTTTCAGGCTGTTTTCACTGCCGGCAATCACATACGGGTGTTTCAGTATATTGCACACATACATAAGGTTGAATGTATTGCGCTTCTCGCTCCATCCGCGAAGCTGCAACTCCACAAGATGTTTTACAAGGCTGAAAACGGGAGTGCTCGAAATGGGATAGCCCATTGTCACGTTAAGATATTTGAGTTCGTGTCCGTTTGCTTTTTCCGGAATGGTGTGCAGGATTGGTTCAAGCATTGTCTCGTCACACAGCACAATGGCTGTCTCAATCTCATGCTCCGTCAGATTGCTGTCGAGCCATTGTGAAAGATAACGTGCCTGAATGCTGTTGTTGCTCGCCGAAACGATACTTACCTTTTTATCCGTTTTAAGATGCTTGTAGTTCCCGTGTTGCAACGCGTTGGGAAAGCGTTCAAGGTTCTTTCGCATGAAGTGTCCTGCCTCATGATGATTGTTCTTTACATAGTATTCATCATAATCCCAGTAAAAAAGAGCTTTGCCTCTCTTTTCAATCATGCTGAAAAGTTTTGTCTCTACATCATTGAGGGCGTTAAAACCTACAAAAAGATATTTGTCGTATTCAAGTTTCAACTTGTCGGGATTCTCAATTACGTCGCGGTAGAGCATGCCTTCGTATGCTACATTTTCTTTACGCAGTGCCTCCTTGAATTTTGAGTATATATCGTACAGCCTTTCCCAGATATCCTTGAAGTTGTTTTTTATGTCACTTTCGTTTTCCGGTTTGAAGTTCCTGAAAAACTGCTCAATGGATTTTGCCTGTTCCTTGGTGAGAGTATCCTTTGCAGTACCCATCTCGTGCAGTTCCTTTATGTTGGCAAACAGCATCTTTGCATCAGCAAGATGTTTGTCAATGTCATCGAAATCCTTTACAAGCATTTCACCCCAGTAGTAGAAACTGTCGAGTGTCTCAATCTTTTTATCGTTCTCTTTGAATGGTGCTATATACTCATTATACAGTTTGCTGACAAGCAGAATAGGGTCGCCGATGGCAAGGTCGCTTCCCTGTTGGAAAAGCTCGTTTATTGTCATGTAACGCGGGCTCCACATTGGAGTGTTACCGCTGTTCTCGAGCAGATATTTATTGAAGAACAAGCCGGCTCTCTTGTTGGGAAAGACAACTGCTATATTCTCAAGATGTCCGTTGAAACGACTGAATACATCATCCGCAACAAGTTTCAAAAATGGTGTCATATATCTTATACCTCCTCTATTTTATTTTTATTTTCAGATATATACCACAGGTAGCCTTTAACGTTCTCATAACCCATCTGTAAAAGAAGTTCCATGTAGCGTCTCACCTGTTTCTTATACTCTTCGTTCTCTTTCGCAAACTTATAATCGACAACAATGGCTTCATTGCCTCTTATCATTACACGGTCGGGGCGACGTGCTGCCTCTTTGTTGTTGCTTACAAGAATTGTACATTCGTTGTACAGTTTGTATTTGTCACTGAACCAATCTTGGGCTTTCGGGTCCGAGATTGCCTTTCCGACAAGATTCTTTATACGGTTGTAATCTTCTTCTGAAGCAATAAGTCCTTCAATTGTCAATCTGTCAAGCACTTTTGTCAAATCTTCGGCTCTGTTTATACCCGACATTACAAGGTGCAACAGTTCTCCATCGGCTATTTTCTTGAGCTGTTTCTCCTCATCCTTGTCGGTTGCAAGAAAACGTGCAAGCTCTTTCGACTGCCGGAACGTTATTCTGTTGTCGTGATATACAAACGGCTGTCTTATGCTCTTAGGCTTGCTTTCGAAAGGATTCTTCTTCTCTTTGTCATCATCTATTTCTTCTTTTCCTGTTTTGCTTTTCACTATGCTGCCGAATTCATATACACCGTTCTCGTACTTTGAACCTTCCAATGCTTTGAGTTTATTTACAACCGCATTCAATGTTTTTGAAACGGTTTCTCCTGTTCCGCCTGTAGCATCACTGAACATTATGAGATTACTCTTGGCTCTTGTAGTTGCCACATAGAGTATATTAAGATTATCGACAATCTGATATAGTTGCTCCTTGTTATAATCCTCCCTATAAATAGAATCGAGCATATCTTTCTTCAACGGCACTGATATAAGGCTCAATGTGTCGTATGGTGCCTCTTTAGGCTCACACCATAATGAATTTCTGCTGTCGCCTGTCAGCAACCAGTCGCAAAGTGGAATTATTACAGTGTGGAATTCAAGTCCTTTCGACTTGTGTATGGTCATAAGTCTCACGCTGTTTACATCCTCTGCCGGTATCGACTTTTCGCAAATCTCATTATCCCATGCCTCAATAAAGGCATTAAGGTCCGAAACTCTGTTTGTGAGATATTGTGACGCATGGTCAAGAAAAGCATAAATGTATGCCTCCTCGTTCTTCTCTTCGGACATACCGAACTCCTGCAACAACTGTTCGATAAGTTCATATATCGGAAGGCTCTGGAAATACGTCAGTTTCTCTATGAATTCAGCAGGCAACAGTTCCGATATCTCATTGTTATAATCAAAATTTCCGAATGTCTCGTCACTGCCGTCAATTACCTTGGCATAGAGTTTTGCAAGGTTTGCCACATTCACACGGTCTTCGGGCGATGCAATGTAACGCATTGCACTTATCACAAGTTGTAATGTAAGTGACGAAGATAGTCTGTATGCTTCGTCAGATACAATCTTGATATCAGGGAATCTCTCATTGAATGCCTCTACAATATCCTTCATGCCATTCTTGTATCTCATCAGAATGGCAATATCTCCGGGAAGGATGTTCTCCTCGTTGATAAGCCTATCCAATGTATCCATTAGTTGTTTTATGGCATAATCCTTCAGTTTCTTCTTTTTATCATCCTTTTCAATTATCCGTATTTCGGCATATCCGCAATCGGGCTTTTTCCATTCAGGCAATGCCTGTTCCACATCCTCGTATGCAGTGATGAGTTCTTGCAACTTCTTATCTCCAAGTGCATTCTTGTATTCAGAGGATATTGTTTGTATTGCATTGCTGTAAAGCGCATTGTTGAAGGTTACAATGTTGCTGTCGCTTCTGTAGTTGGTTGAGAAGAACTCTTTTCCATCGGTTTTTACGCTTTGATCGGCAAAAGTTATCTGGTCGTTGCGGAATTGTGTTCCAATGCTGTTCATGATGTTCCAGTCGCTGTTGCGCCAACGGTATATCGACTGCTTTACGTCACCTACTATAAGATTGAAGTTACCTCTTGCAAGAACCTCTTCGAGCAACACCTTGAAGCAACTCCACTGCAGTTTCGATGTATCCTGGAATTCATCAATGAAAATATGGTCAATCTCTGTGCCAATCTTCTCAAAAATGAATGTGGTGTTCTTCTCAATCATCCTGCTAAGGAGATGTGTTGTTTCGGCAAGCAGGAATCGGTTTTCCCTCTCATTCTCATCCTTCAGTGTCTTTGCGATGCTGTTGAGCATACCGAGCTGATGATAATGTTTCAGTGACAGGTCGCAGTTGTTCTTTTCGTGGTAAAGTGATTTTATCTCCTTGATGAAACCGGCGATCTCAATGTTCTTTGTACATACAGGGGATATTTTGCCGGGGTTTTCAATAAGTGCGGCATTTGTTTCGGATATTGTAGGGTAGTCTCCGTTCTTGAGTTTTGTAAATACACTCCATATACCTCTGCTTTTACCGCTGAAATCGTTGAAGGTGAGATTTTCATCAGCAGCTATCTTAAAGAAGGCATTTCCAATATCCTTTGCTCTTTGTACTATTTTGTGACGTTTTTCGCTTATCTTGTGATAGAATTCCTTAAGCAGAACGCCACCATCAGCCTCCATCTCCGTACGCAGGGTCTCTCCACGTTGCTGGTATTCTTCCCTTAGAATATTCTTTGCAAATTCCTTAAGGTCGTTGCTTACATGCTAGTCGCTTCCTGCCGACAGCTTGTCTTCTATGAAGTTAAGTATGGGAGCAATCTCTTTAGGCTCCGGGTCGAGGTTCCTGATATAACTGTCAACGGCATCCTCAAGCAGTGTCTCGCCATCGAGAGAAATTTCCATATCTCCATTCAGCTCAAGTTCTTTTGCAAGGCTGCGCAGTACGGTCTGAAAGAAAGCATCTATCGTCTGAATGCGAAAGTGACCATAATCGTGCAGAATCAGTTCAAGTGCTCTGCCTGCATTTTTGATTATTGTCTCCCTGCTGATTCCCGGCAACTGCTCAACCAGTTTCTCAAGGTAGTCGTTTGCATCGTCCAACCCATTGGCAACACCGTACAGCTTACCCAATATACGCTCTTTCATTTCGCCTGTAGCCTTGTTTGTAAAGGTCACGGCAAGTATGTTGCGGTAAGAATATGGGTTCTCCACCAGCAACTTCATATATTCAAGAGCCAGGGTAAAGGTTTTTCCGGAACCTGCCGATGCTCTGTATATCTTCAATGTTCTCTCCATATCTCTCTTATGCCTCTTTTATTTCAATTCTGCTGCGTCCGGCATTTTGCTTTATTACAGCAACCTTAACCGGTATCTGCTCCAACATTTCGCTCGAATGCGATATTACACCTATTGTACGTCCTTGGCTCTGCAGTCTCTCCAGCGCCGACATTACTGTTCGCAGAGTTTCACTGTCGAGTGTGCCGAATCCCTCATCGATAAACAGCGATTCTATGCTCATTCTGTTTGACGATATCGAAGATAAGGCAAGTGACAGTGCAAACGATACAAGGAAAGTCTCTCCGCCGGAAAGCGAGTGTACCGAGCGGCTCTCTGACAGCATATCAAGGTCGATAATCTTTATGCCAAGGCTCTTGTCCGATATTCTTGCCATTTCATAGCGTCCTGTAATCTCTTTCAGATGAACGTTCGCAACATTCAAAAGAATATCAAGCGTATATCCTTGTGCCAGTTTCATTAGTTTCTCGCCACTTGCCGAACCGAATGTGGAGTTCAAGATGCCAATCTCCTTTGCATACATCTGCTTTTTTTCGTAATCCTCTTTGTACTGTGCAAACATACGGCTGTTCTCCTCATTCTTGAGCAATGAGGCACTAATTGCAGCCAACTGCTCTATAAGTTCCTTGTTCTCCTTGTCAAACTCTTCTATAGCCGATTGCAGAGTCTCCTGGTTCTCATTCTCACCCGGCTTAACATCTGCTTTATTGTGTTCCACAATGTTGCGCTCGCGTTCTGCCTTTGTTGCGACAGCTGTGGCAACAGCATTTCTGAGTTTCTCAATCTCGTTGCGCAGAGCATTTACTGTCGCCTGATTTATCGACAGAATCTCTTTGAGCTGTTGGTATGTAAGATTGTCATTGCGTCCGGCAAGGTAATTCTCAATATCCTTCAGAAGTTTCTCGTATCGCACCTTCTCCTCTTCAAGCGATTTGCTCTTCTCGCCAAGCTGACCGGTAAGTCTGTTACAAATTTCCGATATAGTCATCTTGTTCTTCATGGCATCTGTAACAGCCTTGTTCGCTTCGGCAATCCGGTTGTTGTAATATTCCTGCAACGCTTTTGCCGATGTGCCTTTGCCTAAATGCTTCTCTATATCGGATTTGATTCTTTCTATGCGCTCCTGTATCTCTTTGAGCTGTTTATCTTTTGACGCAATCTCTTTTGTAAGCTCGCTGTTCTGCTTTTCAACGAGTTCAAGAGTATTGGTTTTTACAGCAAGTTCTTCGGCAAGTTTCGATTCATATTCCTTGTTGCTTTCCCACTTTGTCTTGATGTCGGTGAGTTTTGCCGATATATTCTCCTTGGCAAGCAACTCTTTTGGGTTTTCTATGCCTTGCATAAATTCTATGCACTTTGCCATAACAGCCTCTGCTGATGAACGATGCAGTTCTATTGCACTCTGCAATCCTGCAATCTCGGCTTTTCCACCCTCTATAGCCTTTTCAAGATATTCCAGCCTCTCTTTTACCTCTTTTTTCTCCTTTTCGAGTTCTTTTTCCTCAAGTATATTCAAATTGGTTGTCGAGACTTGGTGATGACAACTGCCACATACAGGGCAGGGCATTCCTTCGACAAGCCTTTCGCGTAATGATGCTATTTCACTCGATAGTGTAAGCTCCAGCTCCTCTTTGCGCTTTTTCGCCGCGTCGAGGCTCTTGGTGTTGGCATCGAGCAGTTTCACTGCTGTTGCAAGCTGTTTTGTCTTGTTCTCGGCAAGTACGGTGTCGTTCTTTGCAGTTGCGATGTTCACAGTTATGCTTGGAATGTAAGGAATAACCCCTTCGTAGCATCTGTTCTTTTCATACCACTCCGAAATCTTCTTTTGTTCATTCCTGAGAGTGGCGATGCGCATTCTTATGCTTTCCGCTTTTGCAACATTTTCGTTATACTCCTTCTGTGAATGCTCCTTCTCGCTTGCAATCTCTTTCTCTTTTTTTGTTTCGTTCTCCTTTTGTTCTTCCAGTTTAATGGCATGCATTATTCTCGGTTGAACATCGAGCCACTCTCGGTTTATCTTCTCCTGACGTTCGGTTGCATTTGCCGATGACTCTTCTGCTTTTGTAAGTTCTGCCTTTTTTGCTTCGCACGCAGCTTTTATTTCAGATATATCTTTTGTGGCATTTATGCAATATTGCTCCGAATTGCATAGCGATATGTATGTGTCGCGAATCTCCTGTATGCTGTCAATCTTTTTCAGCCATTCGATGCGTGGAGTCGCTTCTTCCAAGGAACGTTTTGCTGTAGTCAGTTCATTGTCCGACTTTTCAAGCATATACACAAGCTGTGCCAGACGTTCCAGCCAACTCTTTTTTGCATTTATAATCTGCAACTCTTTTTTTACATCCTCCTCTCTTTTGAGAAGTGCCTTCCTGTTCTCATTCAAAGATACAATCTCTTCATCGGAGAGAATGACAAGACCGCGCTTTTTCTCCTCGATGAGAGCCAGTTCTTTTTTAGCCTCCTCATTGCGTCTGTATATTATTTCCGATATACGACTGTATATTTCTGTTCCGGTGAGAGTCTGCAGTATCAGTGCTTTTTCATTCTCGTCAGCTTTGAGAAATGCAGCAAAATTACCTTGCGCAAGCAACACGGCGCGGGTGAACTGCTCAAAAGTAAGTCCAATGAGACGTGGCATAAGCTCCTTGTGTTCCTTAACACTCAGTTGCTTGCGTTCGCCTGTTGTCAGGTTGGTAAGGTCATAGGATGCTTTCTTGAAATTACCGGCAGGGCTGTTGTTTGTTCTTGCAATGCTCCAACGGATTCTGTATTCCTCACCATCGACAGCTTTGAATTCAGCCTCGGCATAACCTTCATGTTTGCCACGTCTCAGGATTGTCTTTATACTGTCTTCTGAAACACTGTTGCTGCCGTTCACTTCAATGGCATTGCTGTTCTTTATATTTTCGAGGCGCGGTGTACGTGAGTAGAGAGCAATACACATGGCATCGAGAATTGTACTTTTTCCCGAGCCTGTGGAACCTGCTATGGCAAATATTCCTGCTGAATATAAGGGTTCTTTCTTGAAATCTATCTCAAATTCTCCTTCGAGCGAGGCAAGATTCTTTCCTCTTATAGCCAATATCTTCATTTTGTCGCCTCCTTTATAATATCATCCATTATATCTTTGAGGGTATCAGGCATTTCATTATCCCATACTCTCCTGTACATCTCCTCAATCAGTTCGTTCGGTGATGCCTTTTTAAAATCCTCGTATGTTATCACCCGTTTTTCGCCTTCCTTCTTTTCGCTAACAGCCTCGATGCGTGCAAGACGCACCGATTTTCCATGCAGCACCTCCTCAATCCTGTTGCGCATGGTTGGGTCAACAACAGTCACAAGCACTTTTATTTCAAGGAAAGGAGAAGTGTTACAGATTTCTCCTTCAGGAAGGGCTTCAAGCAGTTTCAGAACTTCATCAAGAGGCTTTGGAGTGTCGGGCAGGCTCAATAATTTTACAGGAGTGTCGAAAGGAATCTTTTCTATGCTTGTTTTGCCATTCTCTATAAGAATCTCCGTAATGCTCTGCTTGTTGTTTCTCTCTGCAAACGACATGGGCAACGGAGAACCCGAATAACGAACATGTTCTTTTCCGGATACTCTTTGAGCCTTATGCAAGTGACCTAAGGCAAAGTATGCAATACCATCGTTGGCAAACGAAGAGTCAATACCGTCCATGCCTCCGATTATGGCATGCTCCGAGCTGTCTCCTACAGAAACCTCGGCTCCCGAAGCCTGCAAATGCCCCATGGCAAGAACAGTGGGGTAGTCTCTTCTGGCAATCTCGTACAATTCGGCATAGAACTTGGCAACGCCCTCGCTGTAACTATCGGCTGCAGGCAGGTCGTTGTGTCGCAGATAGGGAACGGCAAGGCAACACGTTTTCTCATCTACGGGTATAATAAAACGTTCATAATCAATCTGTTCGCCCTTGTAATGCACCACACCCGATACATGAGTGTTGAACGACTGTAAAAGTGGATTAGGTGCTTCAAGACGTGCCGCAGAATCGTGGTTTCCGGCTGTGATTATTACCTTTAACGACGGATTTTCAGTGGTGACTCTTGTAAGAAAACTATAGAACATACGTTGCGATTCTGCCGAAGGATTAGGTGAATCGAATACATCACCTGCAATGAGCAGTAAATCAGTCTTACGCTCATTGAGGATTTTTGCCATCCACTCCAGGAAAACACAATGCTCCCCCGTTCGCTCAAAACTATAGAATGTCTGTCCAAGATGCCAATCGGCAGTGTGAATAATCCGCATAACAGAAGCTGTTGCTTAAAAAATAAAAACTTCTGCTAATTTAGCAATTTTTGAGCAACGAAGCAAGCCGTTTGTTTTTTATGGTTTTATGGCTGTATATCTTTTACAAAGCGTATGTATTGCGTAGCATTGTTACCGATAGTCACACGGTCGCTGTATATCGACCACGAATAGAAGTGCTCTCCATTCGTGACATCATATCTGTTTCCGTGGTATCCGAATGAGTAGTAGTTACTTACAAGAGTTCCTCTGTTGCTGTCCCACCATGCGGCATCATTGCAATAAAGGTGCATAATAACTCCTTCGCGAAGGTTCGGAACCCTGTATCCTGCAGGTGCCGGAGAACCACCGTCTTCCAATTCGCCTTTAAGCACATTATATGACGGGTTGGTTGTTGTGTACTGTTGCAACACTCCTGTTTCAAAACCGTCATATACGCGTGCAAGCGAACTGTACTCATCATCGGGAACAAGTTCGTGTGTTGTATAGTATGCACGGAGTGATTCTTTGTTCATGTTGCGCATGTCGAACCTATAAACCGAATTCTTGTTTATTGTTCCTGTAGGGCGTTCAACATTCACGAGCAGGTCTTCGGGATAGTTTGCTCCTGCAGTGCGTATGTTTGTTGCCGTGGCATCAGGCATTCCCAGGTTTCTTACGCAACGCACCGGTGAATATGCCGGTTTGCCCCAGTGTACCTGATACTCTCCTGTGGATGCTCCCTCTTCAGCCCATACAATAGTCGGTACGTTGCCTGCAGTCTGTGACCATGCTGTGCTGCTCACAACATGCAATCGCCATGGAAATACGCCATTGAATGCACCGCCAACAACTGGAGAGTTAGGCTCACGGCTACTCTCAATCGGGTATAGCTGTGCCTCTGTACTCAATCCCTGGTCACCGATGAAGAGTCCGCAAAGCTGGTCGAGCGACGCAATATACCAACGCAACTCTTCCGGGTCGATTATTCCGTCACCGTCAAGGTCGCGGTTGCGCAACAGTGTAGAATACAGTCCTGACTTGTACTGTTCTTTTAATTTCAGGTCGTTCTCGCTGTAATCGATGTATGTATCCCAACGCAGATTTGTGTTTATGCTCTTGTTTGCACCTGTTCCGCTGACAAGATTTATCAGACATGCCGTGTTGTAGAGTCCGTCTGTCCTTGATGTGTTGTCAGGTGTGTATGAGGGTTTGAATGTATCGCTGAAATTATTATGCCGTTCATCGCGGTGGTAGAACCACGCTTCGTTCTTTGTCTCGTCCTGGGTTTCGCAACCCCATGCCATATCCAAGTCAGTACGCTCCTGGCTTATATTATAAGGTGTCTGTATTGATTGTTGACGTATTGTGAGGATACTTCCTGTAACGGAACTGTCATCATCTGTGCTACGGTTGTTCTTACACAATATATGCATCAGACGGTTAGGCTGGTTCACAAACTTTTTCCACAACACGTCGTGGTCGTTGGGGTTCATGGGGTTTTCGTCGTAGTAGAACTCATCGACAAAAATTGTGAATTTTATTTCGTTGTTATCGTCGAATTTGCTCGCTTTTCCTTCTCTCCATGCAATAACCTCTGTTTTGACCATGTTGAGCATTTCAATGACACTCATCAATGTCTTTTTGTCGGCAGGGTAGTGCATGTTCTTGTTTGAATAGATGTTACGTCCGCTCTCCTTGTCGTTCAGCATGAATTCAACCCACTTATAGTCAAGGTCGTTGTAAATCTCCTGTCCGTTCTCGTCTTTCATGGGGATACCCTCGCGTCCGAATGGAGTACGCACATACCACGTCATGTTTTCTGTATCCACCTCATTTGCACGTATGGTATATACACGCTGCCCAAAGTGAGCATCAAAGGTATATATATCCTCTTCGGCTTCATACAGGTGTCCCATTGCGCCCGGCTGGTTCTCTGTTATGCCGTCCACATTGTCGTTTGAGGTATCAACCTCAACTTCAATGTTATCTACACCTTTTATGTTTATTGTGTATTTATAGTTGGTGTTTCGTGTAACATCATAGTTGTCCTTGTCTTTGGCAAAGTCGCCCAGATGTATATAATATGTGACATCGGCAATAAGATGCTGCTCGCTTGTCTCTCCGGGGTTGACCAACATCTTCAGCTCACCCTTTATTATCATGTATGTTGCCAGTTCCGGAGCATACTCCCATAATCCGTTTTCGTTGTTGTATGTGCCGTCACTATTCTTGTTTCTTCTGTCACGGTTATGATAATTGCCGCCCACACTCTTTTTTAAGTCCCCTGAGCGTTTGTTTTCCAGTGTGTAGAACGAAAATCCATGCAATACACCTCCGGTGGCATTGCCGTTGACAATCTCGTTCTCCGCAGTTTCAAAATTCTTTGGACCAATGCTGAAATATGAATCTTCCACTAAGTCCAGAGCTTCGTCACTTGGTATAATGTGTGAACTTTTGGGAAGATTTATTATTTGCCACGACTCGGGTGTAAACTCTTCGACTTTCTGATTCTTGCTCTCCTCGTTGGGATTTATTCGTACGTTTACCTCCACCTTGGCATCAAGACGTTTAAGCATTATCTTGCCGTCGGGAACGCTTATCACACCCTCTTGTGATATGCTTACATTGCTTTTGCTGCCGGTCATCATAAAGTATCCGGCGTTACGGTCGGGGATTTCCTGATTCAGTGAAACCACAAGTTCGTTAAGGTCCTGTTTTGTACGCACTAATCCCAGACGTTCTTGCGAAACGTTCATAAAGTCAAGGTCGATGTTTGCAATAAGTACAATCTCAGCCTCTCCCGAAACACTTGGTACACTCATGTGCAGTGTGCCCGATGTCTGATTGCCGGTGTTGTCCGATGTCATATTGTCAACAGTCCAATACTCCTTGCTGCTTGTGTCATCAAGGTTCGCTTCGTTAAAATAGTGACCGTAAATCTTGCTGTTGTTGGCAAAGACAAAGACATACATGTTACGCACCATCGATTCATAGTGCAGGTCGTATGTGGTACGTGTCTTTATCTGCACCTTTTCGTGGTTCGTGGTACCAAAGTCAAGAACAACATCCACCGGTGCCCCGACGGTACTTTGCTGTATCAGGTCGTTGTCGTGACAACCCGATATCAAAAGTATCCCTAAAGTGAGTAATATTCCTTTTATAATAAAATCTTTCATCTTGCGCTTTTGATTTTTCAGTCAAATGTTACTTCGCCGTTTACTTCATCCCAATCGGAAACCTCGAACTCTACATTTCCGGTCTTTTCATTGTATGTTACGTTGACCAATATATCTATAAAGTCGTTACGTTTGATAGATGTAATCTGCGAAGCCTCTCCTGTTGTCTTGTCAACAATGCGGATGGGGATAGTCTCCTGGTGTGTGATGTCAGCAGTAACATACTCTTTGTTCACCTTGTACAGGTAGAAATTGTTACGTCTTTGGGCATTTGAGCTGGTTGAACTGTTACCGACGGCATTATTGTTGTTTACCGACAGGTAATAGTTGCTTTTGGTACTCTGCAAACGTATATTGTTGCTGTTTGTGCTTGCAGTGAAGTAGTCCGAACTGCCCGGGTTTACATTCAACGGCACCCTGCTTGTACTCACCTGCGAACTTTGCATAAAGTATCCTGTAGCTCCCATTGACTCGATAGTATATCTGTTGGTCGATGAACTGCGGTTGAATCTCCACACATAATTGTGGTTAAGTTCTCCGTTTGTCTGATACGAAGTACCCGTTCCCACGCTGCTTCCGTTTGCATAGAGGTATCTTCTTGAATTTGTGTTGTACATTATGTACATTGCACCGTCTTCTATGTTGTCGGCATTGGTTATGGCAGTGTTGCTTACTGTATATACCTCCTCGCTGCCACCCTCATATTTCAAGGCAAGCGTATAGTTGTATGTTCCGCCGTTGCTCTCGAGCATATATGTGTC
>JAGBSZ010000014.1 GCA_017631585.1 Bacteroidaceae bacterium | reverse complement strand
GGTCGTGAGTCAGCAATCCGTACTGTACACAATGCCGGTATTGAGGTTACAGAAATCATTGACGTAACACCACTGCCACACAACGGATGCCGTCCTCCTAAGAGAAGAAGAGTATAATTAATTTATTTAAGAATTAAAAATGGCTAGATATACAGGACCAAAAAGCAAGATAGCACGCCGTTTCGGTGAGCCTATCTTTGGCGCAGACAAAGTTCTTTCTAAGAAGAACTATGCTCCCGGCCAGCACGGTAACAACCGTCGTCGCAAGACTTCAGAGTACGGTGTCATGCTTGCTGAGAAGCAGAAAGCAAAATACACATACGGTGTATTGGAGAAACAGTTCCGTAACACATTCAAGAAGGCTGATTCAGCTCCCGGTATCACCGGTGAGGTATTGCTTCAGAACCTTGAAGCTCGTTTGGACAACGTAGTTTATCGTCTTGGCATCGCTCCTACACGTGCAGCTGCACGTCAGTTGGTAAGCCACTGCCACATTGTTGTTGACGGTAAGGTATGTAACGTTCCTTCACGCCACATCAAGCCCGGTCAGGTTATTGGTGTTCGCGAGCGTTCTAAGTCGCTCGAGGTTATCCAGAACTCATTGGCTGGTCTTAACCACAGCAAGTATCCTTGGTTGGAGTGGAACGAGTCTGAAATGGCAGGTAAGTTCTTGAGCGTTCCTGAGCGTTCAGAGATTCCTGAGAATATCAAGGAGCAGTTAATCGTTGAGTTGTATAGCAAAAATTAATATTAAATAATGGCGATATTAACATTTCAAAAACCCGATAAGGTGGTAATGTTGGAAGCGAACGACTTCTATGGTAAGTTCGAGTTCCGTCCCCTTGAGCCTGGTTTCGCAACAACAGTAGGTAATGCACTTCGTCGCATCTTGTTGTCTTCACTCGAAGGCTTTGCAATCAACTGCATCAAGATTGCCGGTGTTGAACACGAGTTTGCTACAATCCCGGGTGTAAAGGAAGATGTTACCAACATTATCCTCAACCTTAAAAAGGTAAGATTCAAAAGAATCGTAGAAGAATTCGAAACCGAGAAGGTCTCAATCAATGTAGAGAATACTGAAGTATTCACTGCAGGTGAGATTGGTAAGTATTTAACAGGATTTGAAGTGTTAAATCCCGAGTTAGTCATTTGCCATCTTGACTCATCGGCTAAAATGCAGATTGAAATCAATATCAATAAGGGTCGCGGTTATGTACCTTCGGACGAGAACAGAGAGTTCTGCACCGAGCCTACAATGATTCCAATCGACTCGATATACACTCCAATACGTAATGTCAACTACCAGCGCGAGCCATTCCGCGTAGAGCAGAAGACCGACTACGACCGTTTGGTAATTGAGATTACAACCGATGGTTCCATCCACCCAAAAGAGGCTCTTAAAGAGGCTGCAAAAATTCTTATTTATCACTTCATGTTGTTCTCTGATGAGAAGATCGCTATCGAGACTTCTGATATGGACGGCAACGAAGAGTTCGATGAGGAGGTATTGCATATGCGTCAGTTGCTGAAGAGCAAGCTTGTTGATCTTAACCTTTCAGTACGTGCCCTCAACTGTTTGAAGGCTGCTGAAGTTGAGACACTCGGACAGCTCGTTCAGTACCAGAAGACCGACCTCTTGAAGTTCCGCAACTTTGGTAAGAAATCGCTCACTGAGCTTGATGATTTGCTCGAGAGTCTGAATCTTTCGTTTGGAACAGATATTTCAAAATATAAATTAGATAAAGAATAATTATGAGACATAAAAAATCTTTTAACCATTTGGGTCGTACTGCATCTCACAGAAACGCGATGCTTTCAAACATGGCTGTTTCTTTGATCATGCACAAAAGAATCACTACGACTCTTGCAAAGGCAAAGGAACTCAAGAAGTTCGTTGAGCCACTTATTACAAAGTCTAAGGACGATACAACAAATTCTCGTCGTGTAGTATTCAGCTATCTCCAGAGCAAGGAGGCAGTTACTGAGTTGTTCAAGGAGATCTCAGTAAAGGTTGCAGAGCGTCCTGGTGGTTACACACGCATCATCAAGTTGGGTACACGTTTGGGTGACGCAGCCGAAATGTGTTTCATCGAGCTTGTTGATTACAACGAGAATATGGCTAAGACACAGGCGAAGAAGACACGCCGTCGTCGTTCTACAAAGAAGGTTGATGCTCCTGTAGCAGATGCTGCTGTTGCAACAGAAGAATCTACACCGGCTGTAGCAGAATAATAGAAATTACTTACTTAATAGATGTGAGAGGATATCGTGAGATATCCTCTCATTTTTTTATAGCAACCATAAGGATGCTTCTTCTGTTTTTTGCCCTTATTCTCACATTATTAGAAAGTTCTTGCTATATTTGCATGCTTCGAAAAAGTGGACTCCGGATGTGTATCAATTTGTCGGATAATGGATTGCAGGTCATGCTCCAAATTCTCGATTTGCAAAATGAATCATATAATTTTTGCTGTTATAAGCCTATGAAAAAACTGCAACTATTTATTTTGTTTTTGTTGTTTATAATGAATGACGGCTTTGCGCGAATGGTATATTCGGCCTCTGCCGATGATGTTCCTGCGTTGAATTTTGTAGTCCATATTCGCGGTGGAGAAAAGGTCTCCTACCTGTTGTCTGAGCATCCTGTTGTTACAATAAACGGTGAGAAACTCGTTCTTGCCACCCGTGCAGGCTATGCAGAATATTCAATAAACGATGTGAGTAAGTTTTCTTTCGAACCAATCTACTATTTTGTGGCATGGCTCAACAACGGCAATCGTTACGCCTATGCTCTTGATGAACACCCTGTTGTCACATATAGCAATGGCGAACTTTTGCTTGACACTCGTTATGAACAAATCTCATACCCGGCAACAGAGGTGCGTAAGTTTACCTTTTCCGCGTCGGACATTACACACGAGGAACCGTTGCCACCATCCACAGGATTGAATCCTATCGAGCATGAGCAACTAAAAGCCCTTCAACAAGGTGATATGTTTTTCAGTGGTTGCAAGGCTGGTAGCAGTGTATGCGTATATAGTATTGACGGTAAGCATATTCATACAACCCAAGTTGATGAGAATGGAAATGCTCGTATTATGCTATCTTCTTACCCTTCAGGAGTATATATAATAAAAACAGAAACAATAACTCATAAAATTATAAAACGATGAAACATTTTAACCTCTTATGCAGATTAATGCTTTTGTGTATAGTCTGCTCATTCTCTCTTTCTGCAATGTCCCAAGGCGTTGCAATCTACAAGAAAGATGGTACAATGGTAAAATATTCCTATGAAGAGGTTGACAGCATTGTCACCTATAATTACGGCGAGACACCTGAAGTTCCCGATTCAATCGTGACACCTCCTTCTGCTCCCCAATACGAAGCTGTTGATCTTGGTCTGCCAAGTGGTTTAAAGTGGGCTGCATACAATGTGGGTGCAACAGCTCCCGAAGAGTACGGTTGCTACTATGCTTGGGGCGAAACCGAAGAGCAATCAAACTATGACTGGAGTACCTATATTCATTGCGGTGGCAGCAACAGCACAATGACCAAGTATTGCAATAGAACCAACTTCGGAACAGTTGATGATAAAGCGGTCCTTGACGTAGAAGACGATGTTGCCCATGTAAAATGGGGCGGTGATTGGCGCATGCCTACAAAAGAGGAACAAGATGAGTTGCGTGACAACTGCACTTGGGAGTGGACTACTCTTAACGATGTTGCCGGTTATCGTGTAACAGGTCCTAACGGCAATAGCATATTCCTTCCCGCGGCAGGCTATCGCGTAGGTAAAGACATCAGTGAGAAAGGCAAAAACGGTTACTATTGGTCAAGTTCATTGTTTGCAACCCTCTGCTATAATGCTTCCGCTCTCCGTTTCGCCAACACCACCAACGCATGGGGTAGCCGTCTCCGTTACTACGGACAACCTGTCCGCGCCGTTTCAAAGTAATTTGTACCGGCTGATTTGGGCTGGCTAACCAGTCCCTATATCATCACTTTCTTTGGGCATACACACTTATATGCCACCACGATGATGGACGAACCGATACGTAGAATTCAGACAAGAGAAAGTTGCTTCCTGCGGCTTGTGATTCAGAGGCTGTTTGAAAATTTAAAATATTTTAAAACTTCTTGTTCTAAATACGGAAATTTTTCTCTAAATTTGTAACGGATAATGTATTAACGTAACTCAATTTATATGCACAGAGTCGTAAAAATTTCTAAGGGATTGAATATCAATCTAAAAGGTGCTCCGGTTGCTGAGATGACATCGGTTGATGCAGCAAAGTTGTATGCTTTGATGCCTGCTGATTTCACACGCGTTACTCCAAAGGTTGTTGTAAAACCTGAGGATGCTGTAAAAGCCGGTGACCCTTTGTTCGTTGATAAGGCGAATCCCGAATTGCAATTTGTTTCGCCCGTGAGCGGAAAAGTTGTAGCGGTAAACCGCGGTGAGAGAAGACGCGTTCTTAGCGTAGTGGTAGAGTCAGACGGTAAGTTTGAGTCGGTA
Source organism: Bacteroidaceae bacterium (assembly GCA_017631585.1). Lineage (GTDB taxonomy): Bacteria > Bacteroidota > Bacteroidia > Bacteroidales > Bacteroidaceae > HGM04593. The sequence continues at coordinate 8,114 of JAGBSZ010000014.1, read as the reverse complement.
GAGTACAAGGCGAAAGATGTTCTTTCGTTGTCATCGGACGAGGTTAAGGCAGACTTGCTAAAGGCTGGTTTGTTCGCATTCATGCGCCAGAGACCTTATGATGTAATCGCTAATCCAAGCGATGCACCTCGTGCAATCTATGTATCTGCATTCGATTCAAAACCTCTTGCCGTAAACTTCGAAATTGCCCTTAAAGGTAACGAGGATGATTTCCAGACAGGTCTTGATGCTCTGTCTCGTATTGCTCCTGTTCATTTGGGTATCTGCGCTTGTCAGAAATCGACAGCTTTGCTTGTTGCAAAGAATGTGACAACTACAATCTTTAAGGGTCCTCACCCTGCTGGTAACGTAGGTGTACAAATTAACAAGACAGCTCCTGTGAACAAGGGTGAAATCGTATGGACAATCGGTGCCGAGGAGGTAATCTTCATCGGTCGTCTCTTCAACAAGGGTAAAGTTGATTTCACACGTACTGTTGCTCTTGCAGGTAGCGAGGTTAAGAATCCTTCTTACAGCAAGGTAATTCTCGGTGCTCAGATTTCGACACTCGTTGAGGGTCGTCTTGAGAACAAGAATGAGCTTCGTGTAATCGACGGTAATGTTTTGACAGGTAAAAAGACAACCACCGATGGTTTCCTTGGCGCATTCTCAACAGAAATTACTGTTATCCCTGAGATTCTCAACGATGCCGATTTGCTCGGTTGGGCAGCTCCCCGTTTCGGAATGTACAGTACAAGCCGCAGCTACTTCAGCTGGTTGGCTCCAAAGCGTGAATATACAATCGATGCCCGCATAAAGGGTGGTGAACGCCACATGATCATGTCTAACGAGTATGACAAGGTATTCCCGATGGATATTTACCCTGAGTATCTTATCAAGGCTATCATTACAGGCAATATCGACAAAATGGAACAGCTTGGTATCTACGAGGTTGCTCCAGAGGATTTCGCTCTTTGCGAGTTTGTCGATTCTTCCAAACTTGAACTGCAGCGTATCGTTCGCGAAGGTTTGGATAAGTTGCGTGCAGAGATGTGCTAATTATACGAGTTTAATTTCAATGCAAAATAAAATATAGTCGTATGAAATTTTTGAGAAATTATATAGATAAAATCAAACCTAACTTCGAGGAGGGTGGCAAGTTGCATGCTTTCCGTTCTTTGTTCGATGGTTTCGAGACATTCTTGTTCGTTCCCAACGATACAGCGAAGAGTGGTGTGAATATCCATGATGCTATCGACAGCAAACGTATCATGTCGCTCGTTGTTATAGCACTTTTGCCTGCTATGTTGGTGGGTATGTACAATATCGGTTACCAGAATGCGCTTGCTGCCGGAGTTGTTGAAACAACAACATGGTTCAGCATGTTCCTGTATGGTCTTTTGGTAATGCTTCCAAAGATTGCCGTTTCTTACATTGTCGGTCTTGGTATCGAGTTTACCGTTGCACAGTGGAAGAATGAGGAGATTCATGAGGGATTCCTTGTTTCAGGTATCCTTATACCGATGATTGTTCCTGTAGGTTGTCCTTTGTGGATACTTGCTTTGGCAACAGCCTTTGCGGTTATCTTTGCTAAAGAGGTATTCGGTGGTACAGGTATGAATATTGTAAACGTTGCTTTGATTGCACGTGCGTTCATCTTCTTCGCTTATCCTTCAGTTATTTCGGGTGACAGCGTATGGGTTGCAACAGAGTCAATCTTCGGCATCGGTGCAAACGTTGACGGTTACACATGTGCAACAGCTCTCCAGCATCTTGCAAACGGTCCTGAGGCTATCGGCGCATCAGGTGCTGCTCTTACAACCTGTGATATGCTTTGGGGATTGATGCCCGGTTCTATCGGTGAAACAAGTGTGATTGCAATTGCTCTTGGTGCTGTTCTCCTTTTGTGGACAGGTGTAGCAAGCTGGAAGACTATGTTCAGCGTATTTGTAGGTGGTATTGCAATGTCATTGTTGTTCCAATACACAATGCCTGAGAATCCTATTGCTCAGGTTCCATTCTGGCAGCATCTTATTCTTGGTGGTTTCTGCTTCGGTGCAGTGTTTATGGCTACCGACCCTGTTACATCGGCTCGTACCGAGGTGGGTAAATATATCTACGGTTTCGGTATCGGTGCTATGGCAATCCTTATCCGTGTTCTCAATCCAGGTTATCCCGAAGGTATGATGCTCGCGATATTGCTTATGAATGTGACAACTCCGTTTATCGATTATTGCGTAGTGCAGTCAAATGTGAATGCACGTGCGAAACGTCTAACTAAAAAGAACTAATAAGGATATGGCAGCAAAGAAATATGTATGCAAAGTGTGCGGATACGTACACGAAGGCAATGAGGCTCCCGGTGTATGCCCGGTATGTAAAGTTGGCGCATCGGAGTTCGAGGCTGTGAAAGAGGCAAAGAAAGGTCTTGATACAAACAGCGACGTTTATGCCATCATCTATTCGGCAGTGGTTGTTGTTATCGTGGCATTCCTCTTGGCAGGTGTTTCATCACTCTTGAAACCACGTCAGGATGCAAATGTGGAACTTGACAAGAAAAAGCAGATACTCGCATCATTGAATATAAAGAATGTTGTTGACGCTGCGGCTGAGTACGACAATGTCATCAAAAGTGACCTGATTATCGATGCTTCAGGAAATGTAGTTAAGGAGAACGGTGGTTTCGTGGTTGCAAACGATGCTGTAAAGGATTCTAACCTTCCTCTTTATATTGCTGAGGTTGATGGTGAAAGAAAGTACATCATTCCAATGACCGGTAATGGTCTTTGGGGAGGTATCTGGGGTTATCTTGCTCTTAACGACGACTGCAATACTGTTTATGGCGTCTATTTCTCACATGCAAGTGAGACACCGGGTCTTGGTGCAGAAATTGCAAGCGACAAGTTCCAGTCACGTTTCCCAGGCAAGGAGGTTGTAAAGGACGGTGAAGTTGCTCTTTCTGTAGTAAAGAAGGTGCAGAACGATGCAGTTGAGGTAAATGCAATCTCAGGTGCTACAATCACATGTAACGGTGTCAATGCTATGTTGCACGACAAGATTGCACCTTATAAGGCATATCTTATGTCAAATGCAAATGTTGAATCAAAATAAATAATGGAGGAATAAATATGGGACTTTTTTCTAAGAAAAATAAAGAGGCGCTCAACACTCCTCTGTTTAAGGAAAATCCTGTAACAGTGCAGGTGCTCGGTATCTGCTCGGCATTGGCTGTTACAAGCAAATTGGAGCCGGCTATTGTAATGGGTCTTTCTGTTACTATTATCGTGGCAATGGCAAACGTTATCATCTCTCTTATCCGCAATACAATTCCGATGCGTATCCGTATCATCATACAGTTGGTAGTGGTAGCTGCGTTGGTAACATTGGTAAGTGAGATTCTCAAGGCTTTTGCATACGATGTCAGCGTTCAGTTGTCGGTTTATATCGGTCTTATCATTACAAACTGTATCCTTATGGGACGTCTTGAGGCATTTGCCATGGCTAACAAGCCTTGGCCTTCGTTCCTCGACGGTATCGGTAATGGTCTCGGTTATGCAATGATTCTTGTTGTTGTTGCCATTTTCCGTGAGTTCTTCGGTTCTGGTGCTTTGTTAGGTATTCAGATTATACCTCAGTGCGCTTATGATGCCGGCTATCTGAACAACGGTATGATGCTTATGACACCTGCTGCGTTCATTCTTATTGCATGCATCGTATGGTATCAGAGAGCAAAAGACAAGAGTTTACAGGAAAAATAATTTTTTAGATACGGTAAAGAATAATAATTATGGAACATTTCATTAGTTTGCTTGTCCGTTCGGTTTTCGTGGACAATATGGTATTTGCCTTCTTCCTTGGTATGTGTTCATACCTGGCTGTATCTAAAAGTGTAAAGACAGCTATCGGATTGGGTATTGCCGTTGTGTTTGTACAGCTTATCACTCTTCCTGTCAACTATCTGTTGCAGACAAAAGTTCTTGCTGCAGACGGTATTTTGGGAGTTGATTTGACATTCCTTGCGTTTATCCTTTTCATTGCAGTTATTGCAGGTATCGTTCAGCTTGTTGAGATGATTGTAGAGCGTTTTGCTCCTGCACTCTATAACCAGCTGGGTATATTCCTTCCTCTTATTGCCGTGAACTGTGCAATCATGGGTGGTTCACTCTTCATGCAGCAGAGAATCGGTCTTCCTGCAGACAATTCACAGGCTATCACATGCTTTGCCGATTCAATAGCATTCGCTATCGGTTCGGGTCTTGGCTGGATGGTGGCTATCGTATTGTTTGCTGCAATTCGTGAGAAAATGGAGTACTGCAACGTTCCAAAGCCTTTGCGTGGTCTTGGTATCGCCTTTATCACTGTAGGTCTTATGGCTATGGCGTTCATGTGCTTCTCCGGTATTAAAATGTAATAATAGTTAAGGATATGAATACACAGTTGATTTTAGCAAGTATAGGTGTCTTCCTTGTAATAATCCTTTTGTTGGTTATTATCCTTCTGTTGGCAAAGCGTTTCTTGTTGCCGGGAGGAAATATCAAGGTTAAGATTAATGGAGAAAAAGAGGTTGAAGTTGCTGCCGGTGGTGCTCTCTTGGGTACACTTGCCGAGAATGGTATCTTCTTGCCTTCTGCTTGTGGCGGTAAGGGTTCTTGTGGTCAGTGCAAGCTTCAGGTAACTGAAGGCGGTGGCGAGATTCTTCCTTCTGAAACAAGCCACTTTACACGTAAGGAGCAGCAGGCACATTGGCGTCTTGGCTGTCAGGTAAAGTGTAAGAACGATATGGAAATCAAGGTTCCCGAGTCTGTTATGGGCGTTAAGGAATGGGAGTGCGAGGTTATCTCAAACAAGAACGTCGCTACTTTCATCAAGGAGTTTATCGTTGCATTGCCTCCGGGTGAGCACATGGACTTCGTTCCCGGTTCATACGCACAGATTAAGATTCCTGCATACGATATGACTTATGACAAGGATATCGACAAGTCTCTTATCGGTGACGAGTATCTTCCAGCATGGGAAAAGTTCGGTTTGCTCGGTCTCAAGTGTAAGAACACAGAGGAGACAATCCGTGCTTACTCAATGGCTAACTATCCTGCAGAGGGTGACCGAATCATGCTTACAGTACGTATTGCAACACCTCCTTTCAAGGCAGACCGTTCAGGATTCATGGATGTACCTTGTGGTATTGCATCATCATATATCTTTACATTGAAACCGGGTGACAAGGTTATCATGAGTGGTCCTTATGGTGATTTCCACCCAATCTTTGATTCAAAGAAGGAGATGATGTGGGTAGGTGGTGGTGCCGGTATGGCTCCTCTCCGTGCGCAGATTATGCACATGACAAAGACCTTGAAGACAACCGACCGCGTGATGACCTATTTCTACGGTGCGCGTGCATTGAACGAGGTATTCTATCTCGAGGACTTCTTGCAGCTTGAAAAGGAATTCCCCAACTTTACATTCCATCTTGCTCTTGACCGTCCGGACCCTGCAGCTGATGCAGCAGGCGTTAAATATACCGCAGGTTTTGTACACCAGGTTATTTACGAGACATATCTTAAGGATCATGAGGCTCCTGAGGATATCGAGTACTACATGTGTGGTCCCGGTCCTATGTCTAAGGCTGTTGTCAATATGCTTACAGACCTTGGCGTTGAGGAGAAGTCTATTATGTATGATAACTTCGGAGGCTAAAATGTAAATCATTTTAAAAGCGAATTTTTGCGTTGTGCTTGCCCTCAAAAGCCTCATTTACTTTTAGTAAACTCCGGTTTTTCGGGTTGCGCACGCCTTAAACTTCATCTTTTAGAAAGATATACAATAAACGAAAAAATGACGACCATTTAAGTCGTCATTTTTTCGTTTATAATACCATTGAAAATCCTGCCGGAATTTATCCCTAACCGTCGTGCCGAGAAGAAATCGTTGTGCTGCTTGTAGGTGCAAATACCGCACATTGTTATGTGTTCTTCCTTTATTCCTGCATTAACCATCAGCAGGCGGTTGGCTTCCCACAGGTCTATGTGCCATTTCTCTCCTTGTTCTACAGGATAGCGTCTGGCTATTTCACTCATCGGGAATCCGGCTTTTGCGAATTCTTCATAAACCTCATCACCAATCTCAAATGAATCCATGGAGATGCCGGGTGCTATTATTGCCTTAATCTCTTCTGCTTTGCATCTGTATCTGCATATCATCTCTGTTATGCAATTATTGAGAATGCGAGCGACAGTGCCACGCCATCCTGCGTGTACGGCTGCGACAACCCCCTTTGTGCTGTCGTATAACAATACCGGAATACAATCGGCTGTGGATACGCCTATACATGTTCGTGGAACATCTGTTATTATGGCATCTATGCCTTGAAGCAACTCAGTCTGTTGCTCTTTGCGAAGTGATGTAAACTCTTTTTCTATACAAATGACTTTGTTGCCGTGTGTCTGCCTGGGAAGAATGAGGCTTTTATCCTCTATGCCAAGCACTTTGCACAATTTCTCTCTGCACTCGACAACATGTTCGGGAGTATCTCCGCAATAGTGCGTTATATTGAACTCTGCATAATTGTCAGAGCCTTTTCCACGTAGCGTGGAGAAGGCTCTGATGTTATGGTCTGTATTGTATTCAAGTATCTTCATTACAATACCTGCAATGCCTGCTCAAGGTCTGCAATTATATCCTCGACATCCTCGATACCTACTGACAGACGTATCAAGTCGGGGTCGATTCCTGCCTCCTTCAGCTGGGTATCGCTCAACTGACGGTGTGTGTGGCTTGCCGGATGCAGAACGCATGAACGGGCATCGGCAACGTGTGTTACTATTGATATGAACTTGAGGCTGTCCATAAAACGTATGGCATCTTCCTTATCTCCCTCAACAGCAAATGCCATTACACCGCAACCGCCGTTAGGAGTATATTTCTGTGCAAGCTCGTGGTATTTGTCCTCTTTCAGTCCGCTGAAGTTCACCCACTTTACTTTGGGGTGTGCCGACAAGAATTCGGCAACCTTCTGTGCGTTATAACAGTGACGTGGCATACGCAGGTGCAGTGTCTCCAATCCTAAGTTGAGAAGGAATGCGTTCTGTGGCGACATCATTGCTCCAAGGTCGCGCATCACTTGTGATACAACCTTGGTTATATATGCGGCTTTACCAAAGTTCTTTGTATATATCAGACCATGGTAGCTCTCGTCAGGTTCGGTAAGGCATGTGAATTTGTCGTGCTGTGCCTCCCAATCGAAATTACCGCTGTCGATAACTGCACCGCCTACTGCAACGGCATGACCATCCATGTATTTTGTGGTAGAGTGGGTTACTATGTCTGCACCCCATTCTATAGGACGACAATTGATAGGTGTTGCAAAGGTGTTGTCGATAATCAATGGAACGCCGTTCTTGTGTGCAATGTTTGCAAATTTCTCAATATCAAGAACGTTTGCTCCTGGGTTTGAGATTGTCTCTCCGAAAAGTGCCTTTGTGTTTGGACGGAATGCCTTTTCAATCTCTTCTGCCGGCGCGTCTGCATCAACGAAAGTTACTTCGATACCCATCTTCTTTAAGGTTACAGCAAAAAGATTGTATGTACCGCCATAGATTGTTGTGGCAGAGATGAAGTGATCGCCCGACTGGCAGATATTAAGTATGGCATAGAAGTTTGCAGCCTGTCCTGATGATGTCATCACCGCGCCTATACCGCCTTCGAGAGCCGCAATTTTTGCGCCTACTGCGTCAACTGTAGGGTTCTGCAGACGGCTGTAGAAATAGCCTGAATCCTCAAGGTCGAAAAGACGTGCCATCTGCTCGCTTGTCTCATACTTGAATGTGGTACTCTGGAAAATGGGCAATACACGTGCTTCGCCTTTCTTTGGCTGCCATCCTCCCTGTATGCAAATTGTTCCTATATTCTGTTTCTTTGTCATAATGTGTTTATTTAATGTTTCTTTTTCAAATCGTCGCGAATATAATACTATTCATTGTAAAACAGTATTTACATTATTGATTTTTTAGTAAAAAAAACATAATTAAAGGAGTTTTACATCTTATCCTACAACAACATCTAGTGTCATCATCAGTACAAAACCTACGGCAAATCCAATAGTTCCGATATTACTGTGCTTTCCTGTCTGTGACGAAGGT
>JAGBSZ010000156.1 GCA_017631585.1 Bacteroidaceae bacterium | reverse complement strand
GAATGAGTGTGAAGAGTTCGTAAACAGAATGTTTGTTCCTTTGGGTGTATGTTTTGATGTTGTGGAGGATAGCCGTCTGGTAATGCAGGAAAGGAATCTCATAGATGAAAATATATATAATATAGGTTTTGGAACGGAGCTTACGGATGCGGCAATAGGCTCAGACGCTTATGATGTAGGTATGTGGGTGCATCATCGTGATGAGTTTGCAGAGAACAGCGGTTTGACTCAGGCTCATGGAGTGTATAATGCAGCAAGCAAGAGCAACGGATATGCCAAGGCTGACAAATGGGTAATAGCACATGAACTCGGACATATATTCGGTGCCGATTATCACACGGTACAGGGTGAGGGTAGTCTTATGGATAATGAAGGTGAGTTCTTCTCATATCCGTCGATATTGCTGATACGCGATGCTTTGGTGAAAAACGGTACGGCAAGTGCGTACATGAGCAAAAGTGTGGAAAACGGTGCGCCGTTGTTCGATACTTCTGTCATGAAGGATAATTACAGAATACCGCAGGGTGCGTGTATGGCTATACCTGTTTCGGCTGTCGATGGGCATGACGTTGCATATTCTGTCATTGGTTGCAACAGTGCGAATGTGAGTGAGGTAAACGGCGAGTGGGGTATGCTGCCACATTTTCTCTCTCTCCCTCCGCAAAAGACAAATATAGTTGATTATTCTCCCAAATACAGTGCGGATGTTTATGATGATGAATTCTACTTTGTAACTGCAGGCACAGATATACCATATATGGATGCCGGCACGTACAGCATCTCTTTTCTTGCCAATGATATGCCTATTTCAACCGACTATGATTATTTGCTGAATAATCCTTTCTATAGCAATTATTCTGTTTGGGATGCCAATGTGCAGATTGTTGCAGGAACGCTCTTTTCGGCGTCGGTATATCCGGCAAAGGAAAACTATTCGGCTACAGAGCGTATTACGGTCAGTTGGGGTGTGAATTCTGCCTATTTTACTCCTGAAAGCCGTTTGCGTATAACAATGTCGGTCAATTATGGCGAGTCATTCGATTATGTGCTTGCAGAGTCTGTTCCGGCAATGGAGGGTAAATGCGAAGTGGTGCTTCCGAATGTGAATGTGGATTGTGTGGATGTGGATTTTGTTACGGCTGTGCGTTCTATGCGTGGCGGTATAATCCGTGTGGAAGAGATTGAAGGAATAGCATATACTCTTACAACACTTTCTCCTGAAAACGGAGGCGGTTTTACTGTTACCGGTGGTGTGGAGACTGGTGTTTCCGGAGTTAATGTGTGTGGAGCATCCCCATTGCCTGTGTATGACCTTTGCGGTCGTGTGGTAAATGATGTCTCTTTGCCCGGTATATATATTAAGGAAGGCAAGAAAGTAGTGATAAAGTAATGATAAAAACAGAAAGAAGCTGACTAAAAAGGCTCTTTTGTCGTTACACTCGCCCTCAAAGCCTTCGGCACTCCTTTGGGGAACTAAAGTTCCCGTTGTCGCAAACATTGCTCGTACGCAATGGCATTTACGCTTAGTAAATTAATCCACAATGCATGGCTTTTCCTCCTTGCTGCTCGGCATAGAATGCAAGCACTCTCTGCTCTCGCGTGCTGCGTCGGTTGCGTTTTTCGGGCTTCGCAAGCCTAAAAATAGCTCTTTTTATTCAACTTCTCACAAGAGAGGGTGACCTTTTGGGTCACCCTCTTTCTGTTTTTATCATTAAAGAACGCCGTTCACGACGAGTGCTTTAACCAATGAGTAGAATTTCTCAACTGTAGGTATCTCTACGCGCTCTGTGGGAGAGTGGGGCGACATGAGTGTCGGTCCGAATGATACCATATCCATCTTTGGATAGTTGGTTGAGATGATTCCGCACTCAAGACCGGCGTGGATTACGCGTACATCGGGCTGTTTGCCGAACATGTTGTTGTATGCCTCCTTAAGTGCTGCAAGCAATGGTGAATTGACATTTGGCTGCCATCCGCTGTAGCCACCGCTCAATTCCACCTTCATTCCTGCCATTGCAAAACAGCTTGACAACTGAAGTGCGAGGAACTCTTTCATTGTGTCGCATGAACTGCGTGCAAGGATATTTATTTCTGCCTTGCCTTCCTCTATCTTTACAATAGAGAGGTTGCTTGATGTCTCTACGGTGTCGGGGATTGTGGGGATAAAGCGCAATACTCCATTGTGGCAAGCGAGGATAACATCTATAAGATTGTCCTGAATCTCTTCGGGAACAACTGTCTCGGGCATTTCGCACTCTGTTACTGTGAGTGTGATGCCTTCTTCGATTGTAGCGTATTCGCTGTTGTAGAGTGCCTCGTATTTTGCGGCAATGCTCTTTAGCTCCTCAACGCCTTCGGCAGGGAGTGTGAGTACCACTTCGCAACTAGCAGGGATTGCGTTGCGCATGTTTCCGCCGTTCCAGCTTGCAAGAACAACACCGCACTCGTCCATAGCCTCGCGTACAAAGCGTGCCATAAGCTTGTTGGCATTGCCACGACCTGCATTGATTTCAAGACCTGAGTGTCCGCCGCGCAAGCCTTTGAGCTGTACCTTAACGGCTACATCCTCTTCGTCGCTTGCCTCTTCCATAAACTCCATTGTTGCTGTAATGTCAAGACCTCCGGCGCAACCTATGTATAGCACACCCTCTTCTTCTGAGTCGAGGTTGAGCAACAGTTCGCCTTCAAGCTCGCCACCTTTCAAGCCGAATGCACCATACATGCCTGTCTCTTCGTCGGCTGTGATAAGTGCTTCAAGAGGACCGTGCTGCAGGCTCTCGTCCTCCATAATTGCCATGATAGCCGCTACACCAAGACCGTTGTCGGCACCAAGAGTGGTGTCATCGGCATAAAGCCAATCACCTTTTACAATGGTGGTGATAGGGTCATTGATGAAATCGTGCTTGCTGTCGGGTGTCTTCTGAGGTACCATATCCATGTGTGCCTGAAGGATGATTCCCTTGCGGTTCTCCAATCCCGGTGTTGCAGGCTTGCGCATGATGATGTTACCTGCTTCGTCCTGCCATGTCTTTACATTGATGCTCTTTCCAAAGTCGAGCAGGAACTGCTGAATCTTCTCAAGGTGTCCCGATGGACGGGGTACCTGTGTAAGTGCCTCAAAGTGTTTCCACACTTCGCGTGGCTGTAGGTCTTTGATTGTAATTGCCATAATGATTAATTTTTATTTAAACGTTTTTTGAATTGTAACATTATAAGTGCATAAATTCCAAGTATCGCAACTATAAGTGTCTGGGTGCTGTGTACTATTAACGCAAAAACCGATGCGTCTGTTTCGCTCACTCCGTAAAGTGTCATTATGCTTATGACTGCAAAATGCCACGGACCGGCTCCGTTTGGGGTGGGGACAACAACTGCTATGCTGCCTGCCACAAAAAGCAACAGTCCGGCAAGGAATGAAAGGTTTTCGGTAAACGGGAAATAGAAAAAGCATAGATAGAACTGCATGAAATAGCAGAACCATATTGCCAATGTTTCCAATATAAACAGCCAACCGTTCTTCATTTTTGTGATGGAGAGCAGTCCGTCGGAGAAACGGGATATGAAGCTGCGTATCTTCTTCCAGATTGACATTTTGCGCAGGAATATATATAGCATTGCCGCTATTGCCGTTGCAGACAATATGATGATAATCCATCCTCCGATGTTGTCACCCGGTGTGGCTATTCCCACTTTATTTATAAACTCCATGAAAACATTCCATTGCAGGGCTACGGCTAATGTGGTCATTGTTACAACAACCAGTGTGTCTATGAGGCGTTCTGTCACAAGTGTTCCGAGCGACTGCGCAAAGGGTATTCTGTTGTATTGCTCAAGTATGACGCAGCGTGACACCTCTCCAAAGCGTGGTATTACAAGATTTGCTGCATAGGATACGAATATAGAATTTATGCTTACCGATGATTCGGGGTGCAGTCCAAGCGGGGCAAGTGCGAGCTTCCAGCGTAATCCTCTTATCACATGGCTCAGGATTATGAAAATGGTTGTTATAGTGAACCAGAACATATCCATCTCTTTCAGCGATGTCCAAATTTGGGAGAAATTGAAATCATCGTAGATGATATACAATATAAATGCTCCCAAAAGCAGTGGAAAGAGTGTTTTTAATGTTTTATTTAAAATCTTTTTCATAACTTTGACCGCTTTTTGATAGATTTACTTACCTTTGCAACAAGTGCGTATTCTCTTGCGGTAACGCGAAGATAATAATATATTAATTAATTATCGTTATTTTAGAAATAATTAATAAAAAAAGCTCACCTGTCAATGATGAAAACGGTTACAGCAAAAAAAAGATTGGGACAGCACTTTCTTGTGGATTTGTCAATCGCAAGGGATATAGCTGATACCGTGGATGTTTGTCCCGGTTTGCCGGTGCTCGAAGTGGGTCCGGGAATGGGTGTACTTACCCGTTTCCTGCTCGAGAAGCAACGTCCTGTCAAGGTCGTGGAGATTGACGAGGAGTCGGTGAGCTATCTTTGCAAGAATCTCAAGGAACTGAAAGAGGAGAATATAATACCGGATGACTTCCTTAAGATGCACCTTGACCGTCTGTTCGACGGTAATGAATTCATGCTTATCGGTAACTATCCATACAATATCTCAAGTCAGATATTCTTCAAGATGCTCGAATATAAGGAGTATATTCCTTATTGCAGCGGTATGATACAGAAGGAGGTAGGCGAACGTCTTGCCGCAGCTCCGGGAAGCAAGGCTTACGGCATTCTGAGCATACTTATACAATTGTGGTATGATGTGGAGTATCTTTTTACAGTTCATGAGAATGTGTTTTCTCCTCCGCCAAAGGTGAAGAGTGCTGTTGTGCTGATGAAACGTAACGGCAGAATTTCATTGGAGTGTGACGAGGAACTATTCAAAAAGATAGTCAAGGGTACGTTCAACCAGCGTCGTAAGAAGTTGCGTAACTCGATACAACAGATTGTCGGAAAGGATTCGCCTCTTTTGAGTGACCCTATCCTTGACAAGCGTCCGGAGCAGTTGTCTATAGATGATTTTATAGAGCTGACCATGAAAGTTGAAAAGGAACAGAAATGAGAAACTGTTGATTCTTTTTGGTTATAAAAAAGATTTTATGGCGTTTCTAAAAAGAGAAAGAAAATGACAAAGGATTTCATCAATCATATAAAGGAACTCATTGAGCGGAAGGAGTCGGTGCTCTTGCAGGAGAAAATCTCCAAAATGCACCCTGCCGACATTGCTGAAATCTGTGAGGAACTTGATGTAGAGGAGGCGCGTTTCCTTTATCGTCAGCTTGATAATGAAAAGGCTGCCGATGCTCTTGTGGAGATGGATGAGGACGAGCGTAACGAGTTGCTCGAGGAACTCCCTTCGGAAGCTATCGCAAAGCGTTTCGTCAACTACATGGATACCGACGATGCCGTTGAGATTATCCGTGACCTGGATGAGGAAAAGCAGGAGGAGATTCTTCTTCACATCAAGGATATTGAACAGGCAGGAGATATTGTTGACCTTCTGCAATATGACGAGGATACTGCCGGCGGTCTCATGAGTACCGAAATGGTGGTAGTGAACGAGAACTGGAGTATGCCGGAGTGCCTCAAGGAGATGCGTCGCCAAGCCGAGGAACTCGATGATATCTATTACGTATATGTTGTGGATGACGATGAGCGTCTCTGCGGTCTCTTTCCTTTGTCAAAGATGATTACCAGTCCTTCTGTCTCAAAGGTCAAGCATGTGATGAACAAGAAGGTGGTGAGCGTTGATGTGGATACTCCTATCGATGAGGTTACATTGCTTATCGAAAAGTATAACCTTGTGGCAATACCTGTCGTTGACAAAATCAACCGTCTTGTGGGACAAATCACTGTCGATGACGTCATGGATGAGGTACGTGAACAGACCGAACACGACCAACAGCTTACTGCCGGTCTTACACAGGATGTCGAAACGAGTGACAGCGTGTTTGTGCAGACAAAGGCGCGTTTGCCATGGCTTATCATCGGTATGCTGGGAGGTATCGGTTCTTCTCTTTTGCTCAACTGCTTTGAGAATACGTTGGGCTCGCATCCCGAAATGGCTCTTTTCATTCCGCTTCTTGCTGGTATGGGAGGTAATGTGGGTACGCAGTCATCGGCTATTGCCGTTCAGGGACTTGCCAACAATTCATTGAGCTCACAGCATATCTTCAAACATATACTCAAGGAGATGGTTGTTGCAATCATCAACGCCACGATATTGTCGTTGATGGTGTATGTATATAACTTCTTTGTATATGGAGCTCTTGACATGGTGACACTTGCTGTTCCGTTGAGCCTGTTCGTGGTTGTGCTTTTTGCTTCGAGTTTTGGAACGCTTATCCCTATGGTGCTTGAGCGCATGGATATAAACCCGGCTGTGGCTACAGGACCGTTTATTCAGATTATAAATGACATCAGCGGTATGACGTTCTATATGATTATAGCAATGGCTTTGACACGGTTGATGTGTTGATTTTCCATAAGAGAATCTTATTTTTCTTAAAAATGTGGAAAAAGTGGCATTATCGCTTGTTTACATCGAAAATGCTTGTTATGTTTGCATACGGTTTTGCTGTATCGATTGACTGGGAAACTCATCAATTATTATCGAAAACCGAGTAAGCTTCATATTTGTCCAATGGCGGGCCACGCCTTCGGGTAGCTTTAGAGAGCCGGTGGATTACAAAGGGCAGGAGCGCTCAAATCTTGTATTCTCGGAGTTTCGTCGTTCTCTTCTGTACAGCAAAACTTTTTTTATGTCATATCTGCAACTGAGTGGTTGCAGATTTTTTTTGTTTACTGGTGAAATGTGTTTGTGAAAGGACCGTCTCGCAGGTAAATGATACACGAACAGGCATACATCCATCTGTTATCCATGATATGTGGTCTACGCCGAAGGAACTGAAACCAGCCTTGTGTGAGGAGCCTCAATGAGTGTAGTGCCTAAGGGCTATGCAGTCCCGTTCTGTCGATATGATGCGAATACAGGGTGTTCTAACATTTATATTGTTGTCTTTTATCTTATAAGAAGATGGATTCCTGTCGGGCGCTCCCTAAGGGGTGGAGTGGTG
>JAGBSZ010000013.1 GCA_017631585.1 Bacteroidaceae bacterium | reverse complement strand
GTCTACCGGACTGTTTCCGGCACTGCTTTTGATAGTCGACGGGTCGATTCCAACAGAGCAGAATGCCTGAACAGCCCATGCTGTGGATGCAAGGTTCGGGGCGGAGTAGTATCCGTAGTTGTATCCTCCGTTTTCTTCGATGGTGTCTTTGAGGTACTGGACGGCTTTTTTGACCGCAGGGTCATCAGCCGGAACGCCTGCCGCCCGCATTGCCATGATGGCGGCTGCGGTATTATCCGGGTCAGCCGGTTCGTCATACTCTTTTCCGTAACTTCCGAATCCGCCGTCTGCATGCTGCTGTTTTCGAAGCCAGGCAATCTGTTCGTCTGCATCTTCCCCGGCTGCAACAAGTCCGAAGACGACCCAGTAGGTGGTATAGACATAGCTTCCGCCTCTGCCGTCTGAGCCGATTTTTTCTTTTAATGCGGCAATTGCGTCGTAGTCAGCATAGGTGTAAGGGTCTTTTCCGCAGGCGGTAACAAAGGTGACCCATTTGGCTGTTTCTCCGGTTCCGTCGCTTTTTCCGTCCGGGGATTCGGCGAGATAGTCAAGCGGGTTTTTGCCGTTTTTGGTCCATTTGGCAGAAAGCGGGTCTTCGCCTGCGGCAACGAGAGCCTGAGATACAAACCAGGTAGAGCCAATGGCACTGGTTTTCATGTTCGGTTCTAAAAATCCGCCGTCAGTGTTTTGATACTTGGCGATGAAGTCCAGTCCGTTGTCAATGGCCTCCTCTACTGCCGGAGAACCGGCAGAGACAGCGGCAGTGAATAGTGAGAGGAGCAAAAGAGCGGAGAAGATTTTCAGAAGGGTTTTGGTGTTCATGTGTTTTGTTTCCGAAAAGAGGAAAGGACGGGAGTCCTTTCTTAGTTGTTTCTGCGTTTCAGTCCGGCATAGAGGGCAAAGATTCCCGGAATGAGCCATGCGGCAGCAAGCGGGGATTTTGCTTCTTCAGCCGGGGTTTCAACCGGTTTTGTTTCGTTTGTCGTGTCCGGTTCTGTCTGTTCCGGTTCTTCCGGTGCTTCGATGATGACGAACGGGTTTTCTTTTCCTTCGTCAAGGAAGAGGACAGAGAATGGAGATAAGGAGTAGTAGGTTACCTTCCACTGTCCGTTTGGAAGCTGTTCTACCGGGCAGTTTTCCCAGATGCCTGCGGTTTCATTGAAGTGACCAACAAGAATCTGTTTTCCAGCCGGCACTTCTGCATCGAGGACGAAGTGCCCCGGTTTGTCAACAGAGATTTTTTCTCCCTCTTTGTCAACGACTGAGACTTCGAGGATGAGATGGACATTTTCAGCAGTAACATTTGCCGGAAGTTTGACTTCTTCGGTGTTTCCTTCAACGACTTTGACAGAGGCGTTCGGGTTTTCAGTCAGAATTTCAACCGGGACCTGAATACGCTTGACGGTATTTGTCTTTTCAAGGATGACCATACCGGTTGTGTTTTCAATAGGTTTGGTTTCAGGAATGACTTTTTCAGCCGGCGGGAGAACGACCTGTGTTACATTTGTGGTGTTGGTGGTGTTTGTTGTCTGGGTTGGCAGAGTTCCAGCAGGAAGAGAAACAACAAAGGCGTACTTTACGGAACTGGATTCCGGAGTGCTTGCCATGCTGTCTGAGAAGTACCAGATAACTTTGTCTCCGTTGGATAATGGATAACTGTTAGAGTTAACCGATGGAACAATGCCATTTACGGTGTACATCCATCCGCTCTGATTATAATTATCATATCCGTTAATCGAATAGACAAAGATACCAGAGGCACCCTTTGATTTTATAGAGTGACCAGATGCATAGAGAACACCGAATGGTGTCATACGGTCAACCGTGTAGATCGAACCGTCTGTTGTTGTGTATTCGAATGAACCTGTTCCTGGATTAATACTCTGATAGATGATTGTCGGTTTGATGATGGGGAGAGAAACGCCCTGTCCACCAGTATTTTCCGGAACAACATTTACTAAAATATTGATAACACCAGTTGCAGTACTAATATCACCGTTACAGTAGTAGAAGGTATAGAAATCGCCGTCAGACAGTACAGCACTTACACCAACCATATCATATTCGCCGTTATGATAGGTATTCCAGTAAGCACCTGTTGTTGCATCCCATCCCTGACCATCGATATCAGGTACATATAATCCAGACGTAGAATCAGTGATATTATATTCAAAGCCAGCTGCCTTAGAAACTTTGTCAAGAGCAACAGCAGCAAGATTGCCGGCAACGGTCTTTGTTGAGCCATCCTGTAACTTCAGAGTATAATCTGCTGCAGTGAGAGTAATCTCACCATCAAAGAGTACTGCTGCTTCGTCAGGAACAAGACTAACTTTTATGGTAATGACGCCGGTTGCAGTACCAACATCACCATTACAGTAGTAGAATGTATAGACATCACCATTGGACAGCGGAGCACTTACACCAACCATATCATATTCGCCGTTATGATAGGTATTCCAGTAAGCACCTGTTGTTGCATCCCATCCCTGACCATCGATATCAGGTACATATAATCCAGACGTAGAATCAGTGATGTTATACTCAAAACCCGCTACCTTGGAAGCCTTATCAAGAGCAACTGCAGCAAGATTGCCGGCAACGGTCTTTGTCGAGCCATCCTGTAACTTCAGAGTGTAATCTTCTGACTTAAGGATAACAACTCCATCGAAGAGTACTTCAGCTTCGTCAGGGACAAGGTGAACTTTAATGTTGATGATGTCTGTTGCATTGTTATGGTCTCCATAAGCAGTATAGTAGAAGGTGTAATAATCACCATCAGAAAGCTCTGCACCAAGACCTACAGCACTCATCTGACCATTATGATACTGGTTCCAGTATACCCCGTTGCTATCTCCATTCTGAGAGTAACCTTTTCCGCTGATGTTGTCCAAACTCAGCCCCAAATCACCGACAGAAATGTTGTAATCAAAACCACCCAGTTCAGCGGCTTTTACCAGGGCGACTGCTGCGCAGTTCCCATCAACAGCGTGTCTGGCTCCATTACTTAAAGTCAGAGTGTAATCTTTTGACTTAAGGATAACTTCTCCATCAAAGACAACATTTGCATCAGAGAAGACAACGGGTTTTACCTGTACTTTGATGTTTACAACATGTGTTGCATTGTTGATATCGCCGTCACAGTAGTAGAAGGTATAGTTATCACCATCAGAGAGTGATGTTTCTAGTCCATTACCAAAGCCACCATTATGATACTGAGCCCACCATATATAATTGCCATCAGAATCTTGATAGCCATCTATTCCGCTGATGTTATCTAAACTCAATCCATGTGTTGGATCAACAGAGATATTATACGTAAATTCTCCATTTTCTGCCGCTTTTGCAAGGGCGACACCGGCACTGTTTCCGGCAACTTTTTTGGTTGAACCGTCACTTAAGACAAGGTCAACTTCATCATATGTCAGAGTAACTACCCCGTCAAATACAACCTCTGCCTCCTCAGGTGTATCTGGCGTTTCCGGCGGGTTTTCTGGATCATCATCAGATTCTTCATCATCTTCCGTTCCTTCACCCGGGGGGCACTGCAGAACTTCCGCTGTCGCTAAATGCATAGAAACTGCGTGCATCTCCAACATAGAGCACACCGTCAACAACTGCCGGAGCTCCTTCAAACATGTTCTGATATTTAGCACCATTGTTTGAAGATACAGAAGAATAGGACACATCATAGGTCCAGACAGATTCACCGGTGGTTGCATTTACTGCATAGACAAAGGCACCATATGCTGCATTCTTACCAGTAGTGTAATACACAGTATCACCAGCAACAACCGGAGAGTTCTGTGCTCCGGAGACCCCTGTGAAAGACCAGACCGGGGTGGCAGAAGTATCTACAAGATTGTATGCATTCAGACCGGTTGAACTGCTGAGAATAATCACCGAATCAGTTACCACCGGGGAAGACATCATAGCAGTAGAAACACCCTCTTTTACCCATCTAATCTCTCCACTTACAGCATCTACTGCATAAATTTTACTGGTAACAGAATTCACATATGCATGCCCTACAAGATAGATAACACCATTAGAGTAAACCGGAGTTGCGGTTCGATACTGCGGATAAGAAAGTCCAAGATTGGTTTCCAATTCGATAGTTGCATCAGTGGTATTGTATGCAATAATACTGCTGTTTCCGGAAATATAGAGAAGTTTTCCATCCGGTGAAAGAGCAGGAGATGCATAATACCCGCCTGACCCGCCAGTGGTGTTTGCGATGACAATCTTATTTTTCTGTTCGGCTAAATCAAGACTGTATTCGTAAAGATGTGTTTCTACAGAAGAAGAAGTGACTTCCTTGTAGGTGTTAATCCAGACTGAATCTTCAGAAATAATCGGAGTCGAAGTTAACCCATAGGTTCCAACCTTGACAAGTTCTCCTGTGTGTCCTTCAATCGCGCCGGTTTCTAAATCAACCTTAAAGACTTCTCCGACACTGGTTTGCGAGTTGTAGCTTGAAACATACAGGGAATCATCACTAATAGTTATTCCAGCACGGGCTCCGGATTCAATTGTCTGCGACCATTCCTGTGTACCAGTAGTAATATTATAACAGTATAAGTTTGGCGTCAGACTTCCACCCCAAATACTGAAATATACTTTGTCGCCAGAAACAACAGGGGATTGAATATACTGGTTCATCTGCGGATTGTCGAACATCCACAGCGTTTTGTTTGTCTGCGGACCATCTTCTGCGACATATCCATTTCGTTGATCGTTTCCAAGATATGTTGTCCAGTCCGCTGCCGAACCAGCTCCGACACAGACTGCGACAAGCATGGTGAGTACCAGAAGCACTCCGAATTTCTTTACTAAATCTTTCAACATCATATCACAATTTCATCTTCGAATACACTACACCAGAACGAAAACCCGGCAATACACCAGTTTGCCGGATTTTATCCTGCACAGTTCTCTCAAACTGCAAGCAGCAACCCACAGGCGGAGTACATACTATAAGTTGCTGAGAAAAGTTTCTGTTTCAGAATGTATATATAACAAGTGTGTTTGTTAAATTGAATTTTCTGAAAATAAAATAAACTTGATTTACACATAGGATTAAAAGAAATAATGCGGATAGCTATCCGGTTTTAGAAATGGAACGCGGTTTCAGGGCAGAATGGTTTTAATCCGCATCGTAAATGTTTGCAAAATAAAATTGATAAAAGAAAAATAAAATTTGTGAAAACGCGCATTGAAGGAGAGGATTAGTGTATATATACTTACACAACATAAGTATAACTTGCAAGATAAACTGGGTGGTATCCGGTTGAACAGGATGGTTACCTGTTCGAAGAAACCGGTTTCACCTTCTTGTTTCTTTTCCAGAATCTAATTACTGCATAGATATCTCATCTTAGCCATCACCCCGTATTCCATTTCAATTACCAAAACAATTAACCCGCACCACTCTTATTTGAACATAATATATATCCACCGCGAGCTTCCCCGAGGTACCATTTGGATTATAATGAGTAGGATATTATTTTCAAAATCAAGTGAGGCCGAATCTTGCAGAATTGTAGAACAGAAAAGATTGACTGAGAAAAACAGCAGGATAATTTAGACATGCATCCTAGAAGTAAGCAAAACTCCCGCCAACATAGGGATTAATATCCAAATAAAGTAAATTATAAGATGCCGGCCTCACCAACCGGACAAAAATACACGGAGGTGATACTTATATTACCATTCGATTTAGTCGCGGTCGGTATTCTGATTGCACTGTCCCGGGAAATCCGGGCATGGTATCAGATATTGACCAAAAAACGATGAGGGGTCAAACCCTCATTGTTTTATATCTCCGTGATTTACAGGCAAATGATTATATCCTCAGAGAACTAATTAATTTCTGTTAAATCGAATGGTAGTATGACCGGCTGAACAGGATGGTAACCTGTTCATAAAAGCCGGATTACCACCTTTCACTTTTGATACATTTATTTTACCAATTATCTTGTGTATCACATTGCCAGCACCAATCTATTTTACCCATGAATATCACAACCACACATATCTAAAAGACGTGCTTACAGCCGCATCCAAAAAAAATCACCGGAGGGAAAGCCTCCGGCACACCTCCTCTGACGCAACAAACCCTCTCCAGCAAAGCCCGTACATCTTCATAGCCTTTGACACAGTCTGCCTCGAACATCCAACCCTCCGGGCAACCCGAACAGCAGACCCTT
>JAGBSZ010000155.1 GCA_017631585.1 Bacteroidaceae bacterium | reverse complement strand
TTCAAGCTCAATCTTTTCCATAATAGTCAAATTACATTCCTTCGTCGTTATAGCTGTAGTATCTGTCGCCTGCAACTATAATATGGTCGAGGAACCTTATATTCATAACCTTGCACGCATCGCGAAGGTTCTTTGTCAAGTCATTATCTTCTCGGCTCGGCGATGTGTTACCCGATGGATGGTTATGGCATAAAGCAATTGCAGTTGCACGCTTCATAAGAGCCTCACGCATCACAAGGCGTATATCTACCGTAGTAGCCGTCAAGCCTCCGCTACCAATGAGAGCGCTGTCTATCACACCGTTCTTGCTGTTGAGCATAAGCACATGGCACTGCTCGATATTTATGTCGCAAAGCATCGGATGAAAATAGTTGAAAAGGTCGATTGACGACTTGATATATTTTGTACGGGATATATCATCGCCTTCACGACGTTTCCACAACTCGCAGGCAGCTACAATTGTAAGAGCCTTTGCCGGTCCTATGCCTTTGAACAGACATAGGTCGTCAACAGTCAGACGCGACAATCGCGCAATGCTGTCGTTACACGAGGCAAGCACCTTTCTCATAAGCCCCACTGCAGAATCATCAGGCGTACCGGAACCAATAAGTATAGCCATGAGTTCGGAATTGCTCAACGTTGAAATTCCGAACTTGATAGCCTTTTCGCGCGGACGCTCATCCAGGGGCCACTCCTTTATGGAACGTTTTTGCCTGCTTTCATCCATATTATCCTCTGTTATAAAGCTTTGTCAGCCCCTCTTTTGTCTCCAACGGACGACGCAAAATCATCTTGAACCAGAAAGCTTTGAGAAAACCGGTTCCGTAACCCGTTATCTGCACCACAGCCGCAACCACAGACAATAATGCTACCTTAAAGCTCTTGTTCTTAAGCAATGAATCGGCGAATATCAGCAACAGATACGCCAAGGGCAACAATAACAGCCATGGATAGAAAAATGACATCGCAAGCAGAACTACTCCCATTAGCAACAGCAATGCAGGTGCCGTATGCACCACTTTGAGCGAACCGGGATGTATCAGCTGCAACCAGATTCTTGCCTGACCGAAGTTATTAACCTGCTTGAAGAAACGGCGCATATCGATTCTGCGCTTGTGATATACGAACACCTCGCGTATCAGACGTATCTTGAAACCGGCATTACGTATTCTTATACTCAGGTCGATATCCTCACCCATCATATCCTTGAAGTCGCCTACCGTATCATACACTTTCTTCGAAAGTCCCATGTTGAAAGTACGGGGACAGAACTTCTCCATCACCGCCTTACCACCGCGTATTCCTCCCGTAGTCCAGAATGATGTCATGGCATGGCTTACTGCCTTTTGCATATCCGAGAAAGAGTCATCTGCCGCATCCGGACCGCCGAAGCAGTCGCAATAGTCGGCACTCATAGCCTCCTCAAGTCTTTCAAAATAGAAGGGTGGCAGTATAACATCGGAATCAAAGAAAAGAAGATAATCGCCATTGGCACGCTTCATACCGTAGTTACGGGTATCACTGCGTCCTGAGTTATCCTTGTAATAGTAGTAGATATCAAACAAAGAACGGTAGTGACCAAGCAAATGGTCACACCGTTCTTTAGATCCATCTTCTATAATCACCAGCTCAAATGGCTTTACCGTCTGAGCCGCCAGACTGTCGAGCAATTCCTTTACCTCGCCGGGTCTGTTATATACCGGAACAATTATAGAGTATAACAAATCGTAGTCTATTAAGCTTTTACACGACCAACGTATGAACCGTCACGGGTATCAACCTCAACAAGTTCACCTTCGTTGATGAAGAGAGGTACGCGGATTTCAGCACCGGTCTCCAATGTAGCAGGCTTTGTTGTATTTGTTGCTGTATCGCCCTTCAAACCAGGCTCTGTATATGTAACAGCCAAAACAACCTTTACAGGCATGTCAGCAAAAAGGATAGTCTCTGTTGAAGCATCTGTTACAACCTCAAGGTTCATACCCTCCTTCATGAAAGCAACACCATTAATCTGGTCACCAGAGATGTTTACCTGCTCGAATGTCTCCTGATTCATGAATACATACTCATTACCCTCCTGATAGAGATACTGATAAGGACGACGTTCTACGCGAACATCCTCGAGCTTTTCACCGATGTTGAAACGACGCTCCAATACATAGCCGTCAACAACGTCCTTGAGCTTTGTACGCATGAAAGTGTTACCCTTACCTGGTTTTACATGCAAGAAATCTATGCAAAAATACAACTTGCCATCCATACGGATTGCAGTACCAATTTTAATGTCTTGAGAGTTAATCATAATATTATCCGTTTTTTGTTAGAATTATCCATCATCAATGCGAAAAAACGCACTTTTCCGCAAATCGCCGGCAAATATACAAAGAAACGGGCAAAATAGTATTAAGTTTACTTAAATATTTTACAGCGAGTGTAGTGTATATTCGAGCTTTAGCTCAAATATGCGCACAAACGAGCAAAAAATATGAAGTAAAGCGAGTGTAGTGTATATTCGAGCTTTAGCTCAAATATGTGCACAAACGAGCAAAAATATGAAGTAAGGCGAGTGCAATGTATATTCGAGCTTTAGCTCAAATATATGCGCAAACGAGCAAATACAGCGAGTGTCGCGTATATTATTACTTAATTTTAATTATAAATTAAACCTTTGCACTTTCATACAGTCTAAATTTTGACTAATTTTGCAGATTGAACCAAAGGAACAGAATATAAACATCACAAAAAATATGAACAAGACATTGAAATGGAGCCTTGTTGCGGCTCTTGTAATTGCAGTGGGAGTGTGGGGTTATTTCAAACTCATGCCACACCAGAACGAAGAGTTGGCTAAAGCCGAAGGAATGCCCAAAGGCGGTAAAAAAGTATTGAGTGTGGATGCACAGATTGTTGCACCTCACTTGCTGACCGATGAGATTCCCGTAGTAGGCAGCCTTGTCCCCGACGAGGAGGTACAGCTGTCATTCGAGAGCGCAGGTAAAATCACTGACATCTTCTTTGAAGAGGGCAGTTATGTAGAAAAAGGCACACTGCTTGCAAAAATCAACGACGCACAGTTGCAGGCACAGCTAAAGAGCCTTGAGGCAAAAGTTCCGCTTGCCGAGGAGAGGGTATATCGTCAAAGCGCATTGTTACAGAAGGATGCCGTAAGTAAAGAGGCTCTTGAAATTGTAAAAACCGAACTTGCAACACTCAATGCCGACATAGAAAAGGTCAAAGCACAGATTGAGATGACAGAACTGCGCGCTCCTTTCGATGGTGTTATTGGTTTGCGTCAGGTGAGTGTGGGTGCATACGCATCAACAAGTACAGTAATTGCAAAGTTGACATCACTTACACCGATAAAGATTGAATTCTCTGTTGCCGAGCGTTATTCCGGCGACGTCAAGAAGGGAGCAAACCTTGAATTCCGTGTCGATGGCAAGCTTGAAACATTCAAGGCACAGGTATATGCAACAGAATCCTCTCTCGAAGCAGAAACACGCTCATTGCTTGTTCGTGCAAGATACGCAAACAGCAACGGAGAACTTATGCCCGGTCAATATGCCGACATACGTCTTAAGCAGAAAGAGATTGCCGATGCCATTGCAATTCCGGCAGAGGCAATAGTTCCCGAGATGGGCAAGAACAAGGTTTTTGTATATCGCAACGGAAAGGCTGAGCCGGTAGATGTCGAGATGGGCATACGCACCGAGAGCGAGGTACAGATTCTCGACGGTTTGCAAGCAGGAGATACAATCCTCACTTCAGGAACACTGCAGTTGCGCAAAGGCATGGCAGTGAAAATCGCAACATTGAAATAAACACACTAAACAGATTGCATAGATGAATATTTCGGAATTGAGTATCCGCAGACCGGTGCTTGCGACGGTGCTCACAATCATAATATTACTTTTTGGTCTTATAGGTTACAATACCCTTGGTGTACGCGAGTACCCTTCGGTGGACAACCCCATTATCTCTGTTACATGTAGTTATGCCGGAGCAAATGCTGATGTCATAGAAAATCAGATTACCGAACCTCTCGAGCAGAACATCAACGGTATTCCCGGTATCCGTTCACTCTCAAGTATAAGCCAACAGGGACAGAGCCGCATAACAGTGGAGTTTGAGCTTTCGGTTGACCTTGAGACCGCCGCCAACGACGTACGTGACAAGGTTTCGCGTGCACAGCGCTATCTGCCTCGCGACTGCGACCCTCCTACAGTGTCAAAAGCCGATGCCGATGCAACACCAATACTTATGGTTGCCATCCAGAGCGAGAAGCGTTCGCTTCTTGAGCTTAGCGAGATTGCAGACCTTACGGTAAAAGAGCAGTTGCAGACCATTCCTGACGTGAGCGGTGTACAGATTTGGGGTGAGAAACGCTACTCTATGCGTATATGGCTCGACCCGATTAAAATGTCAGCATACGGCATAACACCTGTCGATATAAAGAACGCTGTGACAAGCGAGAACGTGGAGTTGCCGTCGGGAAGCATCGAGGGTAACACCATGGAGCTTACCTTGCGTACAATGGGTCAGATGCACACAGCCAAGGAGTTCAACAACATCATCCTCAAGGAGAGCAACGGAAATGTAATACGCGTAAGCGACGTCGGATATGCCGAACTTGGTCCAGCCGACATCAAGAGCTACATGAAGATGAATGGTGTGCCTATGGTGGGTGTTGTGGTCATTCCCCAGCCCGGTGCAAACCACATTGAAATTGCCGACGCCGTATATGAGCGCATGGAGGTTATGAAGAAGGACCTTCCCGAGGATATTGACTACTCATACGGTTTCGACAGCACAAAGTTCATCCGTGCATCAATCGACGAGGTAAAGAGTACTGTTTATGAGGCTTTCATCCTTGTAATCATCATCATTTTCCTTTTCCTTCGCGACTGGCGCGTAACATTGATTCCATGTATCGTAATCCCTGTATCACTTATCGGTGCATTCTTTGTGATGTACATTGCAGGATTCTCAATAAACGTATTGACCATGCTTGCGGTGGTGCTCTCCGTTGGTCTTGTGGTGGATGACGCCATTGTAATGACCGAGAACATATACATACGAATAGAACAGGGAATGCGTCCCTTCAAGGCGGGTATCGAAGGTTCAAAAGAGATTTTCTTTGCTGTAATATCTACTACAGTAACCCTTGTAGCTGTGTTCCTGCCTATCGTATTTATGGAGGGAACAAGCGGTCGCCTGTTCCGTGAGTTCAGTTTTGTAGTTGCCGGTTCAGTTATCATATCATCATTTGCCGCGCTCACATTCACACCTATGCTCGCGACAAAGATTCTGAAACGCCGCAAGGAACAGAAGTGGTTCTACCGCAAGACAGAGCCGTTCTTTGTGGGATTGAACAACATATATGAAAAATCGCTCGACGCATTCCTGAGAAGAAGATGGATTGCAATTCCTGTGACAATCATCACATTTGTGCTGATTGGTTGGCTATGGGGCGAGATACCATCGGAGATGGCACCGTTGGAGGACCGTTCACAGATTACAATCACCACAAGAGGTGCCGAGGGTGTCAGCTACGAGTATATGCGTGACTACACCGAAGACATCACAATGCTGGTTGATTCAATCGTCCCCGATGCAGAGTCTGTAACTTCACGCGTATCAAGCGGAAGCGGTAACATTAGAATAACCCTTAAAGACCTAAGCGAGCGCGACTATTCACAGATGGATGTGGCGAGCAAGCTCACAAAGGCATTGGAGACAAAAACCAAGGCTCGCGCATTTGTACAACAGCAGTCATCTTTCGGCGGCCGTCGAGCAAGTATGCCCGTACAATATGTAATACAGGCGGTAAGCATTGAAAAACTCCAGGAGGTTCTCCCCGAATTCCTCGAAAGAGTACACGATAACCCCACATTCCGCATGGCAGATGTCGATTTGAAGTTTACAAGCCCGGAGGTTCGCGTAAACATCAACCGCGACAAGGCGGGAACAATGGGTGCAAGCGTACGTGATATTGCCGAAACACTGCAGTATGGTCTCAGCGGACAGCGTATGGGCTATTTCTACATGAACGGCAAGCAGTACGAAATCATAGGACAGGTAAACCGCATACAGCGCAACACCCCTACAAGTGTAAAGTCCATTTACATACGTAGCGACCGTGGCGAGATGATTCCTCTCGACAACCTTGTTGAGTTTGTCGAGTCGGTTACACCTCCAAAGCTCTATCACTACAACCGTTTCCTTTCGGCAACAATTTCAGCAGGACTTGCCGACGGAAAGACCATCGGTGACGGACTTGATGAAATGGACAAGATAGCAGAAGAGGTGCTTGACGACACATTCCGCACAGCCCTTACCGGCGACTCAAAGGAGTTCCGCGAAAGTTCATCAAGCCTTATGTTCGCATTCGTGCTGGCACTGGTACTCATTTACCTTATCCTTGCCGCACAGTTCGAGAGTTTCAAAGACCCGTTGATTATCATGCTTACAGTGCCGCTTGCCATTGCCGGAGCATTGATATTCATGAGCATGAACGACATAACAATGAACCTTTTCAGTCAGATTGGTATAATCATGCTTATTGGTCTTGTGGCAAAGAACGGTATCCTCATCGTTGAGTTTGCCAACCAGAAACAGGAGAGCGGAGAGAGCAAGATGGATGCTATACGCGGTGCTTCGCTACAGCGTCTGCGTCCTATTCTGATGACAAGCGTATCGACCATGTTAGGACTATTGCCACTTATTTATGCTACAGGTGAGGGAGCCAACCAGCGTATTGCCATGGGTACAGCTGTTGTAGGCGGTATGCTCTTCTCAACAATACTTACAATGTACATTGTACCCGCAATATACAGCTACATTTCAACAGAACGCACAAACAAAGAAGAGAAATGAGACGATTTATAATATCAGCACTGCTTGCTTTGCCGGCACTGTTTACAGGCGCACAGGAGCAGGTTTATACACTGAGCAAATGTATTGAGATTGGTTTAGAGAACAACTACTCTTTGCGCATAACACGCAACGAAGAGTTGATAAACCACAACAACGCCACACTTGCCAATGCAGGTTATCTGCCTACGCTCGACTTGAGCGCAGGCTATGATGCGCAACTGAACAGCAACAATTCCGAACTACGCGGAACAGGAGAGATACAAAAGACACGCAACGCCTTTGACCAGACAGCGAATGCAGGCATTAGCCTGAACTGGACAATTTTTGAGGGTTTCAACGTAAGTACAAATTACAAGAAACTGAAAGAACTTGAGCGCATGGGCGAGACCAACACCCGTATTGCCATAGAAGACTTCATAGCCGATATAGCGGCAGAGTATTACAATTTCATACAGCAAAGATTGCGTCTGATTAATTACTATAACGCCGTAAAGCTATCGAAAGAACGTTTGCGTATTGTCGAGGAGCGTTACAACATAGGTAACTTCTCACGTCTTGATTACCAGCAGGCAAAAGTCGATTTCAATGCCGACAGCGCACAGTTCATGAAACAGCAGGAGGTGGTAATCACATCGCGCATTGCTCTGAACGAAATGATGGCAATCGACCAGGTTTATACAATCATAGACACAGAAGAGAAAGATATTGCCATAAACGACTCTCTCGACTTCGCCGACCTTTGGAACAGCACACTCGGTAACAATGCAACCCTGCTCCTTGCAGCACAGAACAACACATTGGCACAGCTTGACTACAAAAAAGTATTGTCGCGCAACTACCCGTATGTAAAGTTCAGAGCAGGATACGATTACGGATTCAACAGCTACGGCAACAACACCATGATACGCCGTAATGCGTGGGGAGGAAATGCCGGCATAAGCATCGGTTTCAATCTCTGGGACGGCAACCGTCGTCGCGAAATGCGCAACGCAAAGATTGAAATGGAGAATGTCAAGCTGATGCACGACCAGCTTGAGTTGTCGCTCAAAGCAAACCTTGGAAACTTCTGGCACGCATACCAGAACAACCTGCAGATGCTTGAACTTGAAAAGACAAACGTAATCACAGCTCGTGAGAACCACGAGATTGCCAAAGAGCGTTATATGCTTGGTGACCTCTCGGGTATTGAAATGCGCGAGGCACAGCAGAGCCTTCTCGATGCCGAAGAACGTCTGTTGTCTGTAGAGTACGACACAAAACTCTGCGAAATATCTTTGATGCAGATAAGCGGAAAGATAACAGACCTTATAAAATAACATTTATATAACCTTATTATATAAAGCAACTTGAAAGCAACAATTAAGAAGATACTATGCCTGATGCTCCTTGCATTGCCATTGAACATGGCGGCTCAGGCAACAGGCAGCATACATGGCAAAGTCATTGACAGCGAGAACAACGAACCGTTGGGTTTTGTAACAGTGGCACTCGTGCCTGAGGGAAGCAATACACCTATTGCAGGATGCAGCACCGATGATGAGGGCTGTTTTGAACTTCCGAATATAAAGGCAGGAAAATATACACTGAAGTTTTCGTATGTAGGATATATCAACGAGAGCCGCAGTGCCAATGTCACCGGCGGAGCATGCAATGCAGGCATAGTAAAGCTCAAGAACGACAGGAAACTTCTTAAAGAGGTTGTTGTAACCGAACAACGCTCACAGATGAGTTTTGACATTGACAAACGTGTGTTCACCGTCGATCAGAACATCGCAGCTACAGGCGGTTCGGCAAGCGATATCCTTGCCGATATACCATCGGTTGAGGTTGATACAGAAGGTACGGTATCGTTACGTGGCAGCGAGAGCGTGACAGTGTGGATTAACGGAAAGGCAAGCGGACTCACCGGTGACAATCAAGGCGATATACTGCAACAGTTGCCTGCAGGCTCCATCGAAAGAATCGAGGTTATAACAAACCCGTCGGCAAAACACTCACCCGAGGGCACTGCCGGCATAATAAACATTATTCTCAAACGCGACCGCAAAGCCGGCTACTATGGCAACGCACAGGCAGGTGCTGACAGTCGTGGAGGCTTCAATGTCGGTGCAAACTACAACTACAGCAGTGGAATTGTAGATGCATACGCCGGATTGAACTACCGTAACATGCGTTTCAACAACAACGGCTACACCCATACAAAATATTTCAGTCAGCAGAGCTATCTTGACCAGACAAGCACAGGAAGACACAATCCGCAGAATATTTTTGCACGCGCAGGAGCCACATGGCATATAACAAAGAACGATGACATATATGCCAACGTCATGGGTATGTACGGCAACAGAAAGAACAGCAACTGCATCGAATCGCAGAACGGCAATCTCGACTCAAACGACATGCCACTGCCACCGGCAGAGTACAAGACACGCACTACACAACAAAAGGGTAATCCTTTGATGTATAATGTGGAGATTGGCTACACCCACCGCTGGAGCGACACACATTTCATCGACTTTGCACTAAGCCATCACTCGTGGCAACAGAAAGAGGATGCCACATACAGACAGACAACAATAAATGCAGAGAGTGCAGACACCGCATACAGCTACCAGTTCCAGGACAACGACAAGAAAAACTCCCGATACGAGGCAAAGCTCGACTACGAATACAAGATTAACGATAACCACCGCATCGAAGCCGGATACAAAGGTGAGTTCTCGGATGATAACAGCCCGGTTATCACCTACACCGATGAAGCACACACCGTTGTTGCCAAACAGTTGTACAATGATTTCAGCTACAGACAGCAGACGCATGCCTTCTACGGAACATATTCAGGCAAGATAAGCAAATTCAGCTTTCAGCTTGGAGTGCGCGGTGAATATTGGAATGTACAGACACGCTCACTCGGTTGGGAAGAAAAAGGGGTGTCAAAGCCATACAGCAACAAAGATTTCTTCAAGCTTTTCCCAAGTGCGTTCGTCAGCTACGAGATTAGCGAAGGACACGAGATTCAGGCAAACTACACACGCCGTCTGCGCCGTCCGTGGGGAGGACAGCTGAACAGTTTCCGTAACATCAGCGACTCCACAAACATTTCATACGGTAATCCCGACCTTACACCCGAATATTCCAATGCATACGAACTGAACTATATAAAGAACTGGGATAAGCACACATTGTCGATAAACGCCTACTACCGCAGTACCGACGATGTCATGGAACGCATAAGCTACAACGAAGACAAGATAATATACACCACACATGAGAATGTGGCACAGACACAATCGGCAGGCTTGGAAATCATAGGCAAAAACAAACTGTTCAAGATTCTTGATCTCACCACCACTGTAAATCTATTCTACTACAAGCTCGATGCCTTCAGATACATAATCAACGGACACGAGATTACAGGAGACGCCGACGAGAACTTCTCGTGGAACGCACGCATGACAGCAAGTGTCATACTGCCATGGAGTGTCACCATGCAGGTTACAGGACGATACAATGCACGACGCATTGTTGCACAAGGATTCCGCGAACCCGATTACATGCTCGACATTGGACTGCGCAAGACATTCAACCAGAACTGGAGCCTCAGCCTCAATGCACGCGACCTGCTCGACTCACGCAGCCGCCATTCGGTGACAATAAACGACAACTTCTACCGCGACAGCAAGAACTCGCACGGCGGACGCTCATTCGGCTTCACTCTTACCTACAACTTCGGAAACATGAAAGCCAAGATGCCTAAGCGAAAGCCACAGGAGATTCCAAACAGCGGATACGACGAATACGGAGATATGTAAAAAAACAAAAAATGCAAGTTCACAGATTAAAGTGAATTTGCATTTTGTTTTTTTATCGAAAATATTTCATCATTTCATAAATGTTTACGAAATTTGACGGCAACAAACAAAACCATAATATGTCAAACACAGATAACAAACAAAAAGTAGATCAGATTGTGGTCCGCTTTTCGGGCGACTCAGGCGACGGAATGCAGTTGGCTGGAACAATATTCTCCACCATCTCAGCAACAGTGGGAAATGACATCTGTACATTCCCCGACTACCCCGCCGACATCCGCGCCCCACAAGGAGTACTAACAGGCGTTTCAGGTTTTCAGGTACACATCGGAGCAGACAAGGTTCTTACCCCGGGTGACCAATGCGACATACTCATCGCTATGAACCCTGCCGCACTCAAGACACAGCACAAATATTGCAAGCCGACAGGTGCAATAATCATCGACACCGATTCGTTTACCGAAAAGGACTTGCAGAAAGCAGAATTCAAGACAGACGACCCCATTGCCGAACTTGGCATCACATGCGAGGTTGTTCCCTGCCCCATCACATCGCTATGTCAGGAGACACTCAAGGAGAGCGGTCTTGACAACAAGAGCATAGTACGTTGCAAGAACATGGTTGCATTGGGACTTGTATGCTGGATATACGACCGCGACATGACACTTGCCGAGAATATGCTCCGTGCAAAGTTCGCAAAGAAACCGGAAATTGCCGATGCAAACATCAAGGCTTTGCGCGCCGGATACGACATGGGACACAACACCCATACATCCATCGCACACACATACAGCGTAGAGAGCGACAGCGACAAAAAGAAAGGTCGTTACATGGATATAAACGGTAACAAAGCCACAGCATACGGACTTATCGCCGCTGCGGAAAAAGCAGGCATGAGACTGTTCCTCGGCTCATACCCCATCACACCTGCTACAGATATTCTCCACGAACTTGCAAAGCACAAGTCACTCGGTGTAATAACCATGCAGGCAGAGGATGAGATTGCCGGTTGCGCATCGGCTGTCGGTGCCGCATACGCAGGAGCATTGGCTTGTACATCGACATCTGGCCCCGGCGTATGTTTGAAGAGCGAAGCCATAAACCTTGCTGTAATAACCGAATTACCGCTTGTGATAATGAACGTACAACGTGGCGGACCATCAACCGGACTTCCTACAAAGAGCGAGCAGACCGACCTATTGCAGGCACTCTACGGACGTAACGGCGAAAGCCCTATTCCTGTGATTGCGGCGACCTCGCCAACAAACTGCTTCGATGCCGCATACAGCGCATGTAAGATTGCACTCGAGCACATGACACCGGTTATACTGCTCACCGATGCATTCATAGCCAACGGTTCGGCAGCATGGAGATTGCCTAATATTGAAGAGTATCCTACAATAGTTCCGCCATACGTTACTCCCGAGATGCAAGAGGGCTGGAGCCCATACAAACGCAACCCGGAGAACGATGTACGTTATTGGGCAGTGCCAGGCACACCCGGCTTTACACACCGCATTGGCGGATTGGAGAAGAGCGCGGCTACAGGAGCAATTAGCAACGACCCTGCCAACCACCACAGCATGGTAGAGACACGTGCAAGAAAGGTTGAAAAGATAGCATTTGACATCCCCGAACAGAAAGTGGAAGGTTGTGAAGATGCCGACCTGCTCATCGTAGGATTCGGAGGCACATACGGACACCTGTGCGAAGCAATGCAACAGATGAATGCCGAAGGCAAGAAGGTTGCGTTGGCACAGTTCCAATATATCAACCCGCTGCCACGCAACACAGCAGAGATTCTTCGCAAATACAAAAAAGTTGTTGTTGCCGAGCAGAATATGGGACAGTTCGCAGGCTATCTGCAGACAAAGATAAGCGACATCAAGCTACATCGTTACAACGAAGTGAAAGGTCAGCCGTTCACCGTTGCCACACTTGTAGAGGAATTCACAAAAATAATGGAGGAATAAGAGATGAGCGACTATACAGCACAAGATTACAAGTTCGGACAGCCACGTTGGTGTCCCGGTTGCGGTGACCATTCATTCTTGGGCGCACTGCATAAAGCTATGAGCGAGTTGGGAGTAGCCCCACACAATATTGCGGTAATTTCAGGTATTGGTTGTTCATCACGTCTGCCCTACTACATGAACACATACGGATTCCACACAATACATGGTCGTTCGGCAGCCATTGCCACAGGTGCAAAGGTAGCAAACCCCGACCTTACAGTGTGGCAGGTGTCGGGCGACGGCGACGGTCTTGCCATCGGCGGAAATCACTTTATCCACGCTGTGCGACGCAATATCGACCTGAATATGATTCTGCTGAACAACCGTATATACGGATTGACCAAGGGACAGTACTCTCCCACATCGGTACGCGGCTTTGTAAGCAAATCATCGCCCTACGGAACAGTGGAAGACCCGTTCCGTCCTGCAGAGCTATGCTTTGGCGCGCGCGGAAACTTCTTTGCACGCTGCGTGGCAACAGATATGGCAGCAACGGTAGCGTGCCTGAAGGCAGCCGCACAGCATAAAGGAGCATCGGTAACCGAAGTATTGCAGAACTGTGTGATTTTCAACAATGGTACACACGACAGCATCTACACCAAAGACGGACGTGCCAAGAATGCCATTTACCTTGAACACGGCAAACCGATGATTTTCGGCGAGAACCGCGAATATGGCTTGATGCAGGAAGGCTTCGGGCTCAAGGTGGTAAAGATAGGCGAAAACGGAATTACAGAAAACGACATACTTGTTCACGACGCACACTGCAAGGATACTACCCTGCACCTGAAACTGGCGTTGATGGAAGGACCGGATTTCCCAATAGCATTGGGAGTTATACGAGATGTCGAAGCCATCACCTACAACGATGCAGTCCACGCACAGATTGAAGAGGTAAAACAGAGCAAGAAATACCACACATTCAACGAGTTGCTCGAGACAAACGAAACCTGGGAAATCAAGTAAAAACCAATCCATAAAAAAAGACAGCCGACGGCTGTCTTTTTTTATGGATTAATTAATCTGTTAAAAAGAAAGAAAAAAACAAAAAAAAACGTACATATAAAAAATATATATTATCTTTGGAACGATATATTAGGATAAATGATTAAATATCCGATAATTATTCAAGAATGTATTTAAAACAATATATAACTTAATAAAAATTAATATGAAACTACTAAAATCAGTTGCAAAGTCGCTTTTGATGGCAGCAATCATGGGAACAGCATTCACCATGACAACAGCCAACGCAACAGCGGCAACAGCTGTACAGCAACAGCAGTACGGCACAGCAAAGGGTACCGTTGTCGATGAGAACGGAGAGCCCGTATTCGGAGCAGTTGTATTCGTTGTAGGAACAACAAACTCCACTTCGGTTGATTTCGATGGAAACTTCGAACTCGGCAATGTTAAGAAAGGTGAGCAGATTCGTGTAATGCTCATGGGTTACACATGCGACGACCAGGTTTGGAACGGTCAGGATCTCAAATTCGTGATGAAGGAGGAGAGCACCGCACTTGATGAGGTTGTTGTTACAGCTATGGGTATCATGCGTAAGGAGAAATCTTTGACCTATGCTACACAGCTTGTAAAGGCAGACGACCTTTTGAAAGCACCAGATGCAAACCTTGTAAACTCACTCGAAGGTAAGATTTCGGGTATCACAATTACACCGAGTGCCGGTGGCGCCGGTGGTGCATCAAAAATCGTATTGCGTGGTAACAAGTCTATCAACGGTAACAATGCACCTTTGATTGTCCTTGACGGTGTACCAATGACCAACAACATCCGCGGACAGCAAGGCAGTGCTGAATTCTTGGAGTCAAATGGAAGTTCAGAAGGTAGTGACCCGCTTTCTATGATTAACCCTGACGATATCGAATCTATGAACGTGCTTAAGGGTGCAAATGCCGCAGCACTTTATGGTTCACGCGCAGCAAATGGTGTTATCATGATTACCACGAAGAAAGGTAAAGAGGGTAAAATGGAGGTAACATTCAACTCAAACACCAACTTTGACATGCCGTTGCTGACTCCTCGTCTGCAAAACTCTTATGGAGCATACAGAGTCAATGCTGCAAACGAAGGTTCGATAAAATACGACAGCTGGGGACAAAGACTTAACGGTACAGGAAAACATATCCTATCGACTAATGCAGACAGACTTATTTCTCCAGAAGGAACAATACATAACGCATATCTCCGCAATTTTGCCAAGAATGACATCAACGATTTCTACGGCACCGGTATAATGACAACCAACTCGGTTTCGGTTTCAGGTGGTACTGAAAAGATACAGACATATGCATCTTATTCAAACACATATTCACAGGGTATGGTTGAATCAAACCGTTACGACCGTAACACATTTGCATTCCGTCAGACATACAAACTCTGGGATAGAATCACACTTAATGTAAATGTCAACTACAATCAGGCAAAAACCAAAAACCGTGTCGGCGGTGGTACAGTAGGTAACCCAATTTACCATCTCTATACAACACCACGAGACGTTGACATGGACTACTACAAGAATAATTACAACTTGGAAGGTACATGGTTGTCTTCTCAGATTCTCGCAGCAGAGAAAGAAGGAGAAGACCTGAATGGTGATGGTATAACAGGTCAGCAGTATTATACAGGTGGACAAACATATTACGAATTTGACGAAAATGGTAATATCACCAAATACAACAACGGCTATAAAGAGTTGACAGGTCCTATGCAGCAATACCCATTCGTTGAAGCAAGAACAAACAACCCATACTGGTTGTCAAACATGAACTTCAGCGAAAACATAGAAGACCGTTTCTCTGCAACATTCAGCGGAACTCTCAATATTATTGAAGGTCTGAACCTGCAGGCACGTGTATCACTTGACCACACCAAATATACAAGCGAAAGCGGTGTGTATGCTACCACATGGGGACCAACAGATATGGACCGCTACGGAAGATACTACCTTACAAACAGCCGTACAAACGAAATATACACCGACTATATGCTCTCTTATAATAAGGAGTTTGCTAAAGATTGGTCAATTTCTGCAACAGCCGGTTATGTTGGACATACAGTAAAAGGTAATACTGTAGATACCAGTATTGGTCAAGCTACCGTATATGTAGAGAACAACAATGCCGTGACAAATGTACCTGATGTCATCAACGGTTTTGAGCCACACTATGGTCATAGAGGTGCAACAAGAAAGAGTCTTAGCAGTGATTGGGATCAGGCAGCGCTTGCAACTGCACAGATTGGCTGGAAAGATGTTGTATTCATTGACGGTTCATATCGTCACGACTGGTATCGTCCATTCAAACAGTTCGCATACCTTGGAACAAAAGAGAGCTATGGTTACTTTGGTGTAGGTGCCAATGCCATACTCAGCGACATCATCAAACTTCCTAAATGGTTTGATTATGCCAAATATCGTTTAAGCTATTCAGAGGTAGGTAACTCTATTCCTAATGCCGTTTATAACGCAGTAAGCAAGAACGAAGGTACAGGAGCTGTAGGAGGTATGCAACGCAACCCGTTCACTCCAATACCCGAAAAGACAAAGTCATTTGAGACAGGTCTTGAGATGCAGTTCTTGCGTGATTGCCTCACCGCAGATATTACATATTACAACTCAGCAATGCACAATTCATATCTTGAAATTGCTTCAACAAACGGACTTCCACAGCCTGTTAATACCGGTATCATCCGTAACCAAGGTGTAGAAATTTCATTGGGATATGATTGGAAGATCAACAACAATTGGCGTTGGCAGACAAATGTAAACTTCTCATACAACCACAATAAGATTGTTGAGACATACGAGGACAAGTTCGGAAACAGCAAAGATATTACAAAAGATATCATAAAAGGTAGAATCCAGCAGTTGTATCGTAAAGGTAACGCATACGGAGATATTTATATAACCGACTACACTCGTTACAAGAATGATATTTATGTTGAATACAAGACAGAGATGCTTCCTGATGAAAACAATGTAATGGTAGAGCAGCAAGTTCCATACTACAACCAGGAAGGTAAAGGAGAGTTGTATCATAAAGCCGGTGATATTTACATCACAAATGGCAAACCTTCATACGGTGGTTATGTAGATCTCAAGAACAACAAGATACGTACTTATAATAAGAACCGCAAATATCAGAAGTATGCAGGTAACCTCAATAGCCCTTACCAGCTATCATGGTCAAATACATTTACTTACAAGAACTTCTCTCTATACTTCCTAATCAATGGACGCATCGGTGGAAAGGTTATATCAATGACAGAAGCTTATCTTGATAAATTTGGAGCATCTGAACGTAGTGGCGAGGCACGTCTATACGCAGAAAAGCACAATTTGTACATGGAGGATGGACGTCATGCAATATACTTGAATGACGGACGTGATAAGATTGCCGTAGAAGACTATTACACAGCAATGGGTGAGAGCGGTTCAGAAGAATATATTTACAATGCAACAAACTTCCGTTTGCGCGAATTGTCACTTGGCTACACATTCCGTAATTTATTCGGTGATTACAAGAACCTAAGCATCTCATTTGTATGCCGTAACTTGTTCTTCATCTATAAGGATGCACCAGTTGACCCGGATGTTTCTATCTCAACAGCCAACGGATTCGGTGGTGTTGATATTTTCAACTACCCATCACCACGTTCGTTCGGTTTGAACATAAAGCTTAACATCTAATATTGAATTTCAATAGTAAAAATAATATAATTATGAAAAAATATATAATGCTTGCAGGCTCAATGCTATTTGCTTCATTTGTAATGCAATCATGCTTGGATTTTGATGACCCGGGTGACGAGCTTGGCAATGGTTCTATGCAATTAGAAACAACAATCCATAAAGGAACTGTTGACGCCATCAATTACAAACACTTACCTACCGAAGCAGGTATGAAGGAGGCAATCGACGCCCTTAAGAAAAATGGATATTTGGGTCAGAGCCTTACCGGACAATACAATATGCGTGGCGGTAAAGAAAATGGTATGCCCGGTGGTCATGCATACCAACGTCAATACTCTCTTGGTCCCGACTTGTATGCACAATACTTTGTTTTGCCACACAAAGACTATATGTATGGTACACACACATCAACATACAATGTTTCGGCAGAGTTCAATAATGGTCCATTGGGCGCATACGGAATGGCAAAAAACGTATTTATGCCTTTGTTGCACCATCCTATGGTTGATTCCATACCTGAAATCAAGGCTATCAATCTTTTGTATTACTGCTTAATGGCACAGGAAAATGCAGATTTGTCAGGTCCGTTCACATATCTTGAGGACAAGGAAAATTCTATAGACCCGAGAAACTATAATGACCTTGAAACCATATATTATGGCATTGTAGAGAATCTTGATACTATAGTTGCTTGTCTTAAACATTACGAGACAGAACGCCCTGATTGGTATAAGCAAAATATAGTTGGCATTTTGGACGCATACCATCAGACAAGCCGCAGCCTCCTAAACGGAGATAAGACCATGAATTCATACATCAAGCTCGCAAACTCTCTGAAACTGCGTATGGCAATGCATATTGTTAAGGTGCAGCCGGAAATAGCAAAGAAATGGGCTGAGGAAGCTGTTGCAAGCGGTGTAATAGAAAGTACTGAAGAGCAGCAAGGTTTATATCCGATGGTATCAGGTTTTGCGCATCCTCTGATGGAGATACAGGGCTGGGGTGATTTATGTTTCAGCGCATCATTCATAGGATTGCTCAAGAGTCTTGACCACCCATACTTGAAATATTTTGTACTACGTAACAGCAATGAAATCGTTGATAGAAGAACCGGTGAAAAGACTCCTGCCAATGATGATTTTTACGGAATTCGTGAAGGTATCCTTGTAGGCAATGGTCAGGTATATGCATCAAATCAATATCAGGCATATTCAAAATTTGACAGCAACATTTTGGGAAGTTCCCTTGCACCTCTCTACTTCGTAAAATTTGCAGAAGTTGACTTCCTGCGTGCAGAAGGCGTTTTGCGTGGTTGGAACATGGGCGAAGAAGGAACTACTGCAGAATTCTTCTACAATCGAGGTATTGAAAATGCATATTTCGAGGACCCGTTAACAGGACCTCAATACTCAGCCTATGTAAAAGACTACATGGCACTGGAAAGCCCTATTAACCACACTGTAAAAGACCCTATAGGCGACGGCACATGGGAAAGCTTTACAAAGATTGGTGTAAAATGGAACGAAGGTGATGACAACGAAACAAAGCTCGAAAAAATCATTACACAGAAGTACATTGCATTGTTCCCACTATCAACAGAGGCATGGGCAGAAATGCGCCGTACAGGTTACCCAAGATTGCTTCCTGTTCTCAACCCTGATGACGGTGACGGAAGTTTGGAGAATGGCGACATCATTCGCCGCATTCCATGGGTTCCAACAGATCCTATAGCAATAGAGATTGTGGAGAGCAGCGGAACCACAGCCCTTGGAGGTTATGACGAACAGGCTACACGCTTGTGGTGGGATGTAAACAAGAGTAACTTCTAAAAACAACACTAAAGATCGGCATTTCTATTTCAAGAGATGCCGGTCTTTCTTAATAATAAATCCAAAACGGGAATAAGGAGAGAAAGAGAATAAAACTTTGAAGGATACGCGCTTGCAGTATAATAGAAAAACTGAAATAAATACTCACTTTTTTTGCATCTGACAAAACATTAATTAAAAATATTATTTCAAAATTATATAGCAATATGCGTGTATGTTTCAAAAATATTATTACATTTGCTCATACGAAGTTAACATATTAAAGTGTCCATATTACATTCTGCAAGCTATATAATGTAATATGATAAAAATTGCAAGAAAAACATTTTTTTTTAAAATATTTTATTCATTAACTAACCAAATTTCTGTATTTATGAAGAAACGTTACTTCGCAGGATTAGCACTGGCTCTTACACTTTTTGTATCGCCGGTGTCAGCTCAAAACGAAGAAATCTATGATTTCTCAGGTTTTGACACAAAAGCGATGCTAGACTTGTTCTATGATGTACACCAGGACGGTAGAGTTTATCCAACAATGGAAGAATTCGCAACCATCGGTATTCAAGCATCGGACATAGCATTCGTTCGTTCACACGTTCGTCGTGCCAACATCATGAGCCGCGCCGACCGTCTTGTTCCACAAACTTACGAGACACGTAACCTTTGGACAAACATCCCTATGGATGTGGGTTCTGATGGTCTTGGCGGTTATCCTAATGACAAATTCGCAGCCGATGTATTTTCAATGTGGCAGTATGTTAACCTCTTCGGTTCATGGAACCATTCATTCTTCCAGGCTCCCGGTGCATGGGTTGACGCAGCACACCGCAACGGTTCTGATATTTTCAGCGGTATCGCATTCTTTGAAAGCTGGACCGGTGATGGTGACAAGACATACAGCGCTATGATTACACAAAAGGATGCAAATAATCAATTCATTTACGTTAAGCCTCTTATCCACTGTTTGATGTACTTTGGTGCCGATGGTATCAACTACAACTGGGAGGACAACAGCTACAGCAATGCTGACATAGTCGCATTCCACAAAGAACTATGGAAATATGCTGCAGAGTGTGGCTATGACAACTACCACAGCGGAATTTATACATCAGCTTCAGGTTTCAATGTAGGTAATGCTGACGCTCTCTTTGGAACAAAAGCGACCGGTAAGACACACGATACAATGCTTAACTATGCAAATGGCGACTTCTCTTATATGATTGGTAGTACAGTTGCTGCAGCAGAGCAGGCATATGGCACAGCAGACGGTGTATATACCGGCGTATGGATTGTTGGTATGGACCGCCGTTGGACAGCGCTCGACGAGAATGATAATGCACACAAAGCAGGTATATGTCTTTGGGGTGAGCATGGTCAGAGCCGTTTCATGAGCTACAACAGCGGTGATGATGCTTATGACACACAGGGCAACTATCAGAGACTTCTTGAGCGCGCATTCTCAGGCGGTTACCGTAACCCGGCAGAACGTCCTGCAGTAAGCAATACCGGTAACAACTGGGAGAAAGATGGTGACAAACTTCCTCTTTCTACATTTGCAGGTATGGCTACATGGATTCCTGAGCGTTCAGCAATTCAGGGTGGCTTGCACTTCCGCACACACTTTACACTTGGTAACGGCGACCGCTACTATTATAAGGGTAAGATGGCTCACTCAAGCAGCTGGTACAATATGGGTGCTCAGGACCTCGTTCCTACATACCGTTGGTTGCGCTACAAGAGCAACACTACAGATATCAGCAATGCTATCGAAGTTAACTACACACACCTTGACGCTTACACAGGCGGTTCTTGTATAGAACTTACAGGTGCTTCAACAGCAGAAGGTACAGATATCGTTCTCTTCAAGACAAACTTGAAGGCAAATGCAGATGCATATGCTAAACTTGCCGTTAAGACTCTTAATGACACAAAAGCTACTGACCTTTATCTTATTGTTAAGAAAGCCGGTAACGATGCTTGGTTAGAGTATCCTTATGGTGATGTAGCAGGCAACAACTGGGAAGAGAAGAAATTCGACCTTGCCGGTATTGCAGCAGGTGATGTTGTTGAGCGCATTGGTCTCCGCGTAAAGGGTAACAACGCAAACTATCAGCTGTATGTTGGTAAACTCGAACTTAACGACAACTCTCCTGCAGTAGCTCCTGCAGAGGTAAAGGATGTTGTTGCTGAGGTTAAGAAAGAGACAAAGGGTTCTATGACCATCAAACTTCATTGGGATGTTGATGCTCAGGCTGTAACACGTGCTAATTGGGGCTTGGTTTACAACGACGAAGCAAACATCGACCACTTCGAAATTCTTTACAAGAACGGTGAAGATGGTAAGGTTGCACAGGTTGGTACAACTTCTCAGTGGGCAACTCTTATTCCAAATGTACGTTTTGAGAGCGCGAATGATGCTCCATACGTAGGTGTACGTGCGGTTTCTACTGACCTTAAAGCATACTCACCAATTGCATGGGTTGAGATTCCACGTGGTGTACAGGCTGAACTTCCCGACGAGGTTGTTGAAGATACATATGGTGTAAGTGCTATGGATCCAGCATGCGAAGGTGCAGACATCGCACGTAGAGAGCGTTATGTTGAGTGGATTACAACTACCGGCGCTACACAGAACCTTGATTATAAGGCTAACGGTCCAGTTGCTGACGGCTCACAATATGCAAATTGCCTTGACCAGGTATTGAAAGTAAATCAGGGACAGGAAATTAGCATGACAATCAAGGCTGCAAACTACGGTGACGGTTTGCAATATTGCTTTGCCGGTGGTTGGATGGACTTGAATGCTAGCGGCAACTTTGATGACCCACTGCCTATGCCTGGAACACTCGGTTCTGACGGCGAAACTACATCTCCAACAGGCGAACGTCTCTTTAAGGCAGGTAAAATCCGCGCAGCCAGCCCTGAATTCCAGACAACAGGTTTGACTTTCACTTTCAAAGTACCTGAGGATGCAACTCCTGGCGATAGCCGTTTGCGCATCGTATTCTCTGATGCATGGTTCGCAGGTATGTTCCTCCCTACAGGTTTGCACGCTAAAGGTTTCTCAATGGACTTCAGCGTTGAGATTTTGGGTGACAACCCAGGCCGTGTTGCAGCAGACACACGCGACCAGGGTGTAGCAGAAGAGCCTGAGAACCTAAATGCTGAAACATCTGTTGAAAACATTGTAGCCGGCGCTGTTTCTGTTGCAGAAGGTGCAGAAGGTGCTATCCTCTTCAACAATGTTGAAAAGGCATGGGTTTACACAGCAGATGGTAAGTTTGTGAAATATGCAAACAACAACCCTGCAGCTGTTGCAGTTGAGGCAGGTGTATATCTTGTGAAGATGCAGAACGGTAACGTTATGCGTTCGGCAAAGGTACTTGTAAAGTAACAAACTGACACATTATATAAGTTATCGGCAGTGCGCTCTTGGGCGCACTGCTTTTTTTATTATCTTAGCACAAGAAAACAAAAAAACACCATGCAAAAGATAAA
The DNA here is from genome assembly GCA_017631585.1 of Bacteroidaceae bacterium. GTDB lineage: Bacteria > Bacteroidota > Bacteroidia > Bacteroidales > Bacteroidaceae > HGM04593. Next base: position 1,360 of record JAGBSZ010000155.1, on the reverse strand, counting down.
CACACGACGCGGAGTGCTTGCTTTGTCTCCGATAATTGTACTGTTGACAATTTACCTTGTCGGCTCAATCATCGCCGGCGACTTCTATCGCATACCTATAACTACCGCATTTATTGTGGCATCGATATATGCTGTGGCAATAACACGCGGAGGAACGCTTGATGAACGTATCGACAGTTTTTCAAAAGGTGCAGCCAACCAGCGCATAATGTATATGATTTGGATATTTGTGCTTGCTGGGGCTTTCGCAGCACTTGCCAAGGCAATGGGGGCTGTTGATGCAACGGTGCAGCTGACGCTCAACCTTATACCAAGCAACTACCTGCCTGCAGGCATATTTATAGCAGCATGTTTCATTTCGCTCTCCATTGGTACATCTGTGGGAACAATCGTGGCTCTGACACCTGTTGTCACAGCACTTGCCACTGAGATGAACTGCGACACAGCGTGGCTTGTAGCCATTGTGGTGGGTGGCGCGTTCTTTGGCGATAACCTTTCTTTCATTTCGGACACCACCATTGCCGCAACGCAGACTCAAGGGTGTTCGATGCGAAGCAAATTCCGGACAAACATCAAACTTGTTACACCTGCAGCTGTTGCAACACTGTTGCTATATGCCTTCAGCGGAAACAACATCGAGCAGATTGAAAGCAACGCTGTTACCATAAGTGATGTACTGAAATGTATTCCCTACCTCACTGTTATCATCTGCGCCCTCTTCGGAATGAATGTACTGCTGGTGCTGATTACGGGCATTGTAATTGCCGGAGCGATGGGATTGATGTTTGGCACTGTCGATGGTATAAGCATATTCACAGAGATGGGTGGCGGAATAATGGGAATGACAGAGCTTATTCTTGTAACAATGCTTGCCGGGGGACTGTTGGAGATTGTACGAATAAATGGCGGAATAGACTACCTTATACGCATTGTGACACTGCGCATGCGCTCGAAACGTGGAGCAGAGCTTGCAATAACAGCCTTGACAGCCCTTGCCAATATATGCACAGCAAACAACACCATTGCAATACTGACAGTGGGAGACATTTCGCGCGACATATCAAAGAAGTTCGGCATTCAGCCACGTCGCGCCGCAAGCTTGATGGACACAACCTCGTGCTTTATACAAGGAATAATACCTTACGGCGCACAGCTGCTCATAGCATCGGGACTTGCAAAGGTTTCACCACTGGAGATTATCCCCAACCTCTACTACCCCATGCTTATTGGCGTGATGATTGTGGGGTCAATAATTATAAAAAGAGGAGCTAAAAACCTCCCCTGACATTCTGAGTGAAACGAAGAATCTAAACAATTCATCTCTTTTATTAGCTGCATCATTGATCGTGAGGCTATCTCC
>JAGBSZ010000154.1 GCA_017631585.1 Bacteroidaceae bacterium | reverse complement strand
TTCGGGCTTTGGTATTTCTGCCATCTCAGTGTCCCCGAACAGGGTGTTGCTCGCATTTGCCTTGTCTGTCTGATAAAGGTTGCCGTACCGTACAAGAGCTTCTATGAACTGTTCTCCCTTACTGTTTATACCTGCATATTGTTCGCGTGATATGCCTCCCGGCAGTTCGTCCAATGCTCCGGAGAATGCAAGGCATTCAAGGTTCTTACGATTGCATGCTGTAAGGTTTACACGCTCAACAAAGTCAAAGATGCTCTTGAATGGTCCGTTTGCCTCTCGCTCATCAATGATACATTGTACGGCATTCTCACCGACTCCTTTTACGGCGCATAGTCCAAAGCGTACATCTCCCTTTTTGTTCACACTGAATTTGCGGCGAGATTCGTTTACGTCGGGTCCGAGTACATTAATTCCCATGCTTTTGCATTCCTGCATGAGCTTGGTTATTTCAGTTATCTTGTCAAGGTTTCGGCTCATGGCGCCAGCCATGTACTGTGGCGGGTAGTTGGCTTTGAGGTATGCTGTCTGGTATGCAACCCATGAGTAGCATGTGGCATGTGACTTGTTGAATGCGTATGACGCAAACTTTTCCCAGTCTGCCCATATCTTTTCAAGAACTTTCTCGTCGTGTCCGTTCTTTTTTCCACCGTTGATGAATTTCGGCTTAAGCTCGTCAAGTTTTGCTTTCAGCTTTTTACCCATGGCTTTACGCAAAGTGTCGCTCTCGCCTCGGGTAAAGTCGGCAAGCAGACGCGACAGCAACATCACCTGCTCCTGATATACGGTAATTCCGTAAGTATCTTTCAGGTATTTTTCCATGCAGGGAATGTCATACTGCACCAACGATGGGTCATGCTTGCGCTTGATAAAGTCGGGGATGTAGTCCATTGGACCCGGACGGTAGAGGGCGTTCATGGCAATGAGGTCCTCGAATGTTGTGGGTTGCAGTTCGCGAAGATATTTCTGCATACCTGCCGACTCGAACTGGAATGTGCCGATGGTGTTTCCCTGGCTGTACAGTTCGTATGTCTTTGGGTCGTCAATGGGGATAGTGTCAATATCCACATCTATTTTAAGGCTTTGTCGTATATTCTCTATTGCCTCTTTTATGACAGAAAGGGTTTTCAAACCCAGAAAGTCCATTTTAATAAGACCTGTCTCTTCAATTACGCTTCCTTCGTATTGTGTAACGAGCAGTTTTTCACCGGTCTCCTTATCCTCGGCAATGCTTATGGGTACGTGGTCGGTTATATCGTCTCGGCATATGATTGTTCCACATGCGTGTACACCTGTATTACGCACGTTTCCTTCCAACATTTTTGCATATTTGATGGTGTCGCGCAAAAGCGGGTCGGGTGATGCTTCAGCTTCGCGAAGCTCCGGAACTGCCGATAGTGCGTTGGGAAGGTTCATCTTCAATCCGTCGGGGAGACGGTCAGGAATAGCCTTACATAGTTTGTTGGATATGTCGAGCGGTACTTTCTGCACACGGGCAACGTCCTTTATTGCAAGCTTTGTTGCCATAGTGCCGTATGTGATGATATGTGCCACTTTCTCCTGTCCATATTTTTCTGTTACCCAGTTGAGGACTCGTCCGCGTCCGTCATCATCGAAATCCACATCGATATCAGGGAGTGAAATACGGTCGGGGTTAAGGAAACGCTCGAACAGAAGGTCGTATTTAATGGGGTCAACACGTGTTATTCCCAACGCGTATGCAACAACACTTCCGGCAGCAGAACCACGACCGGGACCTACTGATACTCCCAGTTCTTCTCGCGCTGCACGTATGAAGTCCTGTACAATAAGGAAGTAGCCCGGGAAACCCATCGTTTTCATTATGTGCAACTCAAAGTCGATACGGTCGATAAGTTCCTGTGAGAAAGGCTCCGGATAGCACTTCTTTGCTCCGTCGTATGTTATCTTGCGCAAATAGTCTCCTTCGAGTTTTATGCGATACAACTTGTCGTATCCGCCGAGCTTTTTGATTTTTTTCTCCCCCTCCTCCTGCGACATCACAACATTGCCTTTCTCATCGCGTGTAAATTCGTTGAAGAGATCTTCGTGTGTTATTGTCTGGCGATATTGTTCTTCGGTGCCGAACTCTTCCGGTATGGCAAAGTTCGGCATGATAGGTGCGCTATCGATGGAGTAGAACTCAATCTTGTCACAGATTTCAACGGTGTTTGCCATAGCTTCGGGGACATCGCTGAACATCTCCCACATCTCGGCTTTTGTCTTCATCCACTCCTGTTTGGAGTATAGCATACGGGTGGGGTCGTCAAGGTCTCTGCCTGTGCTTAGGCATATAAGACGGTCGTGCGCTTCGGCATTCTCTTCATCTACAAAATGTACGTCATTTGAACAAATCAGCTTTACACCGCATTTCTTTGATAGTTCGATGAGGTGCTTGTTTACCTCTACCTGCAATGGATACACTTCGTGATTTGCTCTTTCCACAGTTGCTTTGTGCAGTTGCAACTCAATATAGTAGTCGTCGCCAAAAAGGTTCTTGTACCACATTACGGCTTCTTCTGCTTTGTCCAGCTTTCCGTTTTTTATTAGCTGTGGTATTTCACCGCCAAGGCATGCCGAACAACAGATAAGTCCTTCGTGGTACTTTTCGAGTTCCACTTTGTCTGTTCGTGGATTATAATAATATCCCTCACTCCAAGCTTTTGAAACTATCTTTACAAGATTATGATAACCTTTTTGGTTTTTTGCCAACAGTATAAGGTGGTATCCGCGGTCTTCCTTCACCTCCTTGTTGAACATGCGACGGTCGGCAATATAAACCTCGCATCCTATAATGGGCTTGAACTTTTTGTCACCCTCTCTATCTTTGTTTATTTTGTTCACATAATTATAGAACTCCTTTATACCCATCATGTTGCCATGGTCGGTAATTGCAATGCCTTTCATCTCGTCGTCAATAGCCTTGTCAACGAGTTTCTTGATGGCTGCTTGTCCGTCAAGAATGGAGTATTGTGAGTGTACGTGCAGGTGAACAAAATCTTGCATGACCAATATTGCTGTTTTTTTAATTGCGTTGTTAAAGATAGTGCTTTTTACTTATTATGTATAGTTTTTTTGTGAGAAAGTTATTAACATTAACTTTTATAAATACCATTTGTCTCTCAGTTGATTGTTTAATGTAGAACGGCAGGTTATGGCTCTAATGTGCTGTAACTTTACTGCACTTTCTCTTTTTTCTCCTTTTTTTTACTTTTTTATTGTTGTTTAATAAAATATAGCTATTTTTGTGAAGTAATAGAAACTGTTTATCCATGAAAAAGTTTAAAAGAATTAGAAAATTAAAAGACTACAGAATACATCGCGAAGGTACTGAAATCCTTATTGTGGCATTCCTGTTGTTTTTGCTTGTGAATGCTCCGTTATGGTATTTCTTCCATTCGATGTTCTGGTTGAATACTTTGGTGGGTATTTCATCTCTTGTGATTTATCTGCTAATGGTAAACTTTTTCAGGAGTCCAAAGAGAATTTTTCCGGGCGATGTGGAAGGTGTGGTTGTTGCACCTGCCGATGGTAAGGTTGTGGTCATTGAAAAGGTCTTCGAGCCCGATTACTTCAAGGATGAAAGAATGCAGATTTCTATTTTCATGAGTCCTACAAATGTTCATGCCAACTGGTATCCTGTCGATGGCCTTGTTACTTGTGTAAATCATCAAAAGGGCAAGTTCCATAGAGCATGGTTGCCTAAGGCAAGTACCGAAAATGAGCGCTCTCTTGTAGCCATAAAGATTGAAGACGGCAGAGAAATTCTTGTCCGTCAGATTGCAGGTGCTATGGCACGACGAATCGTTACATACGCAACTGCCGGTGAAGAGTGTTTCATCGACCAGCATCTGGGCTTTATAAAATTCGGTTCGCGTGTCGATTTGTATCTGCCTCTTGATATGGAAATCAAGGTAGAACTGAACCAAAAGACTGTAGGTAACGAAACTATAATTGCAAATATCTGATAATCATGTCAATAAAAAGACATATTCCAAATGCAATAACCTGTTGTAATCTTTTTTCAGGTTGTATCGCATGCGTTATGGCATTCAAAGGCGCTTTTGACTTGGCAATGCTGTTTATTGTACTTGGAGCGGTGTTTGACTTCTTTGATGGAATGGTAGCCCGTCTGTTGCATGTTTCTTCTCCGTTAGGTGTCCAGATGGACTCTTTGGCTGATGATGTTACGTTTGGCTTGGCACCGGCAACAATCGTTTTCTGCTATATGCACGATGCTTTGTACTATCCTCATTATCTTGGCGTGTTTGCAGAAATCTTGCCTTATGCGGCATTTCTTATAGCTGTCTTTTCGGCTTGCAGATTAGCTAAATTCAATGTGGATAAACGTCAGACAAATACCTTTATAGGTTTGCCTACTCCTGCCAATGCGCTTTTCTGGTCTTCATTGATTACCGGTGCTGGTCATTGGATTTTCAACCTGAATGCAGGATGGTTGCTTTTGTTGGGACTTATTATTCTCTTCTCATATTTCCTTGTTTCGGAAATTCCTATGTTCTCATTGAAATTCAAGAATTTGAGTTGGGAAAGCAATAAGATAAGATATATCTTTATTATTGTTTCTGCGCCAATGTTGGCTTTGGGGTATCTTGCACCTGTGTTTATAATCACATGGTATCTTTTGCTTTCTATTATTCTTCACATACGTACCCCAAAAGCGTGAGTTTAATGTTTCTTGCAAAACAAAATTTGTTTGTTTATGTTGTAAGGACAACCGGACTTAAATGATTTGACATGTTGCTATATATATTAATTTTCTTTCTCTTTATTCTTATATTGTCTCCGATAATACTTATTTCATTTTTCAGAGGAGTGTTATCGTTGTTTGGATTGAACTTTGGAAGAAATAAACACAGAAAGAAAGAATCCACAAAAAACGAGGCTTCATATACTCGGTTTGATTCAAGTGATGACACAGTGAAAAAGCGTCCCCATAAAAAAATATTCGATAAGGACGATGGGGAATACGTGGATTTTGAGGAGATAAAATAACAGATGCAATGAGACGTATATATTAAAAAATCTTATTTGATTTTATATAACTGTAAATAATGCCCTCAAAATAAAAGTAGCAGTTTTTTTATAGGATTTTTTTGTATCTTCGCCATAGTATTATTGTATTGCGGAAATTTTGATATAATCATGATTAAACAGGAGTGGATAGAAAAGGGATACATCTGTGAGGCTGTTCCCGAAAATATTGATTTGAAAGCGGAGATTCGCCGTCTTTGTGAGGAAAAGAATGCTGTAGTGCTTGCTCACTATTATACCGATGGTGCTGTTCAGGATGTTGCAGATTTTGTTGGCGACAGTCTTGCTCTTGCGCAGATTGCTGAGAAAACAACAGCTGATATTCTTGTTATGTGCGGTGTGCATTTTATGGCAGAGACAAACAAGATTCTCTCTCCCGAAAAGAAAGTTCTTATCCCCGATTTAAATGCCGGATGTTCGCTTGCCGAGAGCTGTCCAGCCGAGGAACTTGCCAAGTTCAAGGCTCAGCATCCCGACCATAAGGTAGTTGCCTATGTAAACACTTCGGCTGCGGTAAAGGCACTTACTGATATTGTTGTTACATCAACCAATGCGCGTGCAGTTGTTGACAGTTTCCCAAAGGATGAAAAGATTATATTTGCTCCTGACAAGAACCTTGGCGGTTATCTGAACGCTGTGACTCACCGTAACATGTTGCTTTGGGACGGAGGATGCCATGTGCATGAGCAGTTCTCGATAGAGAAGATTGTTGAACTTAAGGCTCTCAACCCCGATGCCAAAGTCCTTGCCCATCCTGAATGTAAAAGCGGCGTTCTTGCCCTTGCCGATTTCATCGGTTCTACAGCGGCTATTCTCTCTTTTGCCGAGAAGAGCGAGGCTAAGCAGTTTATCGTGGCTACCGAGAGCGGTATCCTGCACGAGATGATGAAACGTTGTCCAGACAAGGAGTTCATTCCTGTGCCACCTATGACCGGCTCGTGTGCGTGCAACGAATGTGCCTACATGCGCCTGAATACACTTGAGAAATTATACAACACTCTCAAATATGAGTGGCCAACTGTTGAACTTGACGAGGCTTTGCTCGAGGATGCCAAGCGTCCGATAGTAAGAATGTTGGAATTGTCGAAATAATGATACAAAAAAACAGATTGGTTAGCCAATCTGTTTTTTTGTATCATTATTTGTTGAATCTCTCGCGGAGTGTCTTTATCATATCCTGCGTCATGCTGTCAAGGTCTTAGCTTGGTTTCCAATCCCACTCTTCGCGTGCGCATGAATCGTCCATCATGTTTGGCCAAGAGTCTGCTATCGCTTGGCGTACAGGGTCAAACTCATAGTGCATCTTGAAATCAGGGATATACTTTTGGATAGATGCCTTGATAATCTCAGGGTCAAAGCTCATTGATGCCACATTGAAGGCGTTACGGTGAATCAGGCGTGACGGGTCGGCGTTCATTATATCCACGGCAGCTTTCAATGCGTCGGGCATATACATCATGTCCATGAATGTACCTGCCTGGATGGGGCATGCGAACTCTTCGCCTTTGACTGCTGCATAATATATTTCCACTGCATAGTCTGTTGTTCCTCCACCGGGGAGTGTCACGTTCGAGATGAGACCGGGGAAACGTACCGCACGTGTGTCAACACCATATTTTGTAAAATAGTAGTCGCTCAAAAGTTCTGTCGCAACCTTTGTCACTCCATACATTGTCTTTGGACGCTGTATTGTGTCCTGTGGTGTGTTGTCGCGTGGAGTGTTAGGACCGAATGAACCTATTGAACTTGGAGTGAACACAGCGCATTTCTTTTCGCGTGCAATCTCAAGGATATTTATCAATCCGTTCATCTGTATGTCCCAAGCGAGTAGTGGCTTTGCTTCGGCAACAGCTGAAAGAAGCGCGGCAAGGTTGTATATGGTATCAATCTTATATTTCTCCACAATGTCGGCAAGCTGTTGGGCGTTCTTTACGTTTGCCTCTTCAGCAGGACCGCTCTCCAGTAGTATGCCTTTGGGCTCAGCACCAGGAATATATCCTGCAACAATGTTTCCGTCAGGAATCATGTTGCGTAGTTTCATGGTAAGCTCTGAACCAATCTGACCGGTAGAACCAATTACAAGTACATTCTTCATAAGGCTATATTTTTTCATTTTTTTTATTATTTTATTTGGCAGACACTACGGCTTTCCCATGGTTTATGTTTGTCTCCTTTGACGATATTGTTTCTATGGATATGCCGGCTGTGTTGCCTCTTTTGCTGGAACAGAAATGTCCACCCTAATTGTTTAGGAAATCTTTTCAAAGTTACAGCTATTTGCAATAGTATCAAACTTTTTGCATTAAAAATGTCTTAATTCTTATCAAAAAACAGTAATCCCATAGTTGCAGATTGCAATCTGTAACTATGGGATTCTAAAATTGTTATAGTAACCCGAACAGGTTGAACATGAGGAATCCTATGTAGTTTCCTACTGCGTATCCTAAAAGTCCGTTTGCGATACCTGTCATGATGACATCCTTATTCTTCATTGTTGCGGCAATCATGGGCACGCATAACGGTGAGTTGATAAGTGTGTTTGATGTTATTACTGCATCGTCGGCTTCAACGCGGAACAATCTTGCAAAAAGAATGGTCAGGAACAGCGAACCGAATATTATCACTGCCTGATATATAAGTACGTAAAGGCTCTGGCTCCAGTTGATTTTGCTCAGGTCTGCCATAGTTGCCATTACAAGACAGAATACATATATAATGTACATTCCGGCATCGTAGCTCTTGTCCCATGTGCGTACCTCTTTCCAGCTTGTGAGCAGAAGTGACAATGTGGTTATTGATAGAATGAGTGCAACCATGGATATTTCGCCATCTTTGCCTGCGAGCTTGCCTATATACACAGATATACCCATAACAACAATTGAACCAATCAACACCTTGCCAAGCTGCAACAGGCTCTTTTTCTTGCCGAAATCCTTGTATGGGTTCTCCTCGGTATATTCTTCAACCTTTACATTCTGTTCCTTTCTGCCTCGTTTGCCTACGATACAACGTGCCAGCTTGACACCACCGCCCATCAGGAACATCAGATAGAAGAATGAGACAATGAGGTTGCATGTCGTGAGTATTATAAAATTCTCGCTGCTGAGCCCCAGCATCTGCTTTATGGCTGCGAGGTTGGCTGCACCACCAAGATACTGTCCTGTGAGTGAAGCACCCATTATGGCACCCTCTTCGCCAAGTTCTTCCTTGAAAATGATATATCCTGCAGCAACGAATATTACAACCGACAATGCTCCTATCACAAACGCTTTCAACGATTTTCCCAAAGAGAATTTCTTGAAGTTACAACCAAAGAGTATCATTGGCAAAGCCAGTGGAATAAGCACCCCTGAAAAGGATTCCATGAATCCGAACAGTTTGTCGTATGCGACTTTTTCACTTGGGAAAATTCCAATGTTGGCTACAAGCACGCCAAGCAGGTAAAGGGTGAGTACCGGACCAATCTTGTTGAATACTTTTGTCTTGCGACATATAAATAATATTCCGGCTGGTGCTGTAATATAAAATATTAGTAATAAAATAGTTCCTAACATCTCTTGTTCACTTTGTGTTTTGTGTTTTGTGCAAATTTACCTAAAAAGGTGTTCAAAGGTACAAAAATTTATTAAAAATAAATAATTAGCTATTTTTTTTATCCAAAAATCCCGGTTTTTGTACAAATGTGGAAAATAGCAATTGAATATTTTTCTATGCATTTGTGAATGTTTAATCAAAAAAATGTATTTTTGTAATGGGTTTATATGTATGCCCTTAAATAAAAGATTTATCAAAAACAAAAACTATATAACAATGTACGGAAAATTCCAACAACATTTGCAGAATGAATTGGCTGCGATAGAAGAAGCCGGTCTTTACAAGAAAGAACGCAACATCGCTTCTCAACAGTTTGCCGAGATTACTCTTGAGGATGGTTCAAAGGCACTCAATTTCTGTGCCAACAACTATCTTGGTCTGTCAAACAACCCTCGCCTGATGAAGGCTGCCCAAGAGGCTATGGATGCGCGTGGCTTCGGTATGTCATCGGTGCGCTTCATCTGTGGTACACAGGATTATCACAAGGTGCTTGAAAAGGCTGTTGCCGACTATTTCAAGACTGAAGATACAATCCTTTATGCGGCTTGCTTTGATGCCAACGGAGGTTTGTTCGAGCCTCTCTTCACAGCAGAAGATGCGATTATCTCCGATTCGCTCAACCATGCCTCAATCATCGACGGTGTGCGTCTTTGCAAGGCCCAGCGTTACCGCTATGCCAATGCCGATATGGCAGATTTGGAGCGTTGCTTGCAGGAGGCTCAGGCACAGCGTTTCCGCATAATCGTTACCGACGGTGTCTTCTCTATGGACGGTAACGTAGCTCCTATGGATAAGATATGTGACCTTGCCGAAAAGTACAATGCGCTTGTAATGGTCGATGAAAGCCACTCTGCCGGCGTGGTGGGCGCAACAGGTCATGGCGTTGCAGAGCAGTTCGACTGCTACGGACGCATCGATATCTTCACCGGTACATTCGGTAAGGCTTTCGGTGGTGCTGTAGGCGGTTTCACAACAGGTCGCAAGGAGATTATCGATATGCTACGCCAGCGTTCACGTCCATATTTGTTCTCTAATTCATTGCCCCCCTCAGTGGTAGGTGCTTCTATCGAGGTATTCAAGATGCTTGCAGAGAGCGACGAACTCCACACCAAACTGCAGAATAATGTGAACTATTTCCGCGATAAGATGTTGGCTGCAGGTTTCGACATCAAGCCTACACAGTCGGCTATCTGTGCTGTTATGCTCTATGATGCTCCGCTGTCGCAGGTGTTTGCGCAGAAGATGGCTCAGGAGGGTATCTTCGTTACAGGTTTCTACTATCCTGTTGTTCCAAAGGGTGAGGCGCGTATCCGCGTACAGCTCTCAGCGGCTCACGAACAGGAGCACCTCGACAAGGCTATCAATGCCTTTATAAAGGTTGGCAAGGAACTTGGAGTGATAAAGTAAATGTGATTTGATACATATTGAATGAAAAAAGGCGCAAATTGCGCCTTTTTTCATTCAATATGTATTTCAAACGTGCTTGCCGGGAGGTCTGCTTCATTTACAAGATTTGCATCGGTGTATGGCTTCCATGCATAGCGCACACGATGTGCATTGCTGTAGCCCTCAATGATTATGCGGTTGCCGTCGAACTTGATGTTCTCACTTGGTATCTCCTGTAAAGAACCGACAGCTCCGCCAATCTCCAATCCGCGCAAAGCCTTTCCATCGCTTGTGCTTAGCTCTGTTGCATTGCTGAATTCTATAACAATTTTTCCGTTTGATATTTTTGCACTCACAGGCATAGGTCCGTGCTGTGCCACGTGGCTCATGCCGTAGGTCTGATTGAGCGCAAGTCGTGCCAGTCGTTCACCTACAGGTGCTTTCTCCTTTGGATGTACGTCAGATGGGTGTCCCTTGTCGCTTGACACTGCAAAGTCGCAGTTGGGGATTTCTGCAGCCATCCTGCGTTGCGAGTCGCGGAAATGCGGCCACGACGGGCGGTTTATGCTCGATAGCTGAACAAAATAGAATGGCATCTCTGCATCGTTCCATGTCTTGCGCCAGCTGTCGATGAGTGTCGGGAATATCACTTCGTGCAGTTCCACGTTGTGTGCGTTCGATTCACCCTGATACCAAATTGCTCCCTTAATGGGGTAGTGGGCTATTGGCATTATACCTGTCTCGTACAGGTAGCATGGCTCGTATGGGTGACGTTGCAGGTTGTTGCTGCTCTTGGCAATGTTCTTGCTTGCGCGACCTCTGCACCAATCCTGTATCATGTCGTTTCCTTTCCAATTATATAATATGTCAACAAGCACCGGGTGGAATTCGAGTGTCTTGCGGTCGATGAAAGCCTCGGCAGGGGCTCCACCGACAGCATTGCATATAAGTCCCACAGGAACATTCAGAGAATCTGCAAGCATGGCACCAAAGTGATAGGCTACAGCTGAGAAATCGTTTACGTTCTGTTCGTTCTGCATTTGCCAGCTTGTCGGCAGGTAGTAGTCGTGGTTGTTCAGTTTTACAAGGTCGAGCGAATCCCATTCAACATTGTTTGTTATTACGCGAGGCTTCATGTCGTAAAGGCGTATATCCTTGCCCTTTACATTTGCCAGGCTCTGCTCTATGTGTGAACTCTCCTTTACCATGAATGCCATGTTCGACTGTCCCGAGCATAGCCATACTTCGCCAACAGTTATGTTGCTGTATGTCATTTTCTCTTTTCCGCATTCAACGGTCATTGTGTAGCTTTTTCCGTCGGCTTTCATTGGTGCAAATGCCACTTGCCATTCGCCCCAATCGTTTGTTTGGGCTTTCACCTTCTTTTTGCCGAGTTTTACAATAACTTCGTCGCCTGCATTTGCTGTTCCTTTCACGACAAACGGTTTGTCGCGCTGGATTACCATATTGTCGCTGTATATTGCCGGCAGTGAAAGAGCGCCAAAATCATTGGTGATTGCTGAATATACCTGCTTGGCAATGATGCCGGCTCCCTGAGCGTCCGGGTGCAGTGCGTCGGGCATAAGGTCGGGACGATGGTACAGATAGCGGCTCAGGTCGATAATCTCGAATTGACCATATTCGGCAATGTGCGGGATAAGTTCCTGTATCTGGTGATACCAGTCGCGTGTTCCGCTTTTGAAACGGCGGTGCCAATGGAATATGGGTGTCATACGGCATAAATAAACGTCAACTTCGGGATTTGCTTCGCGCAAAGCCTTGATGATGTTTATATAATCGTCATAGAACTCGTCTCGGTAGTTTGGCCAGTTACGCGGGTCGGTGTCGTTCAGTCCCAAATGAATAACCGCAATGTCCGGGGCAAACTCAAGTGCCGCCTTGTATTCGTTGAGGTTAATGTACGGGCGGTGTCCTTTGCTCAACAGTGTAGCACCCGAATATCCAAAATTGCGCACCTCGTATTTGTCGCCCAACATCTGTTGCAGTTGGGTAGGATAGGATGTTGCTTTGGGGTCTTTATGTCCGTAACCGTATGTCACGCTGTTGCCAATGCAGGCAACCTTTGTCTTTTCCTGTGCAACAGCCAGCAGCGGCAGCACAAGCAAAAGTATCAAGAGGCTTTTTCTCATTATTGTTTGGTTTTTATTGTTACTATTCGGACCGTTCTTTGCTGTTCTTATGTCTCATTTCTTATGCTTCTCGCACTTTGTGCGCTCTTGCATGTCGGTGGCAATGGTGAAAAAGGCATCACCGCTTGAGTTGAGTGCCGTTTCAAATGAGTCCTGTATCACACCAATGATGAATCCCACTGCTACAACCTGCATGGCAACATCGTTGCTTATGCCGAACAGCGAGCATGCCATAGGGATTAGCAATAGCGAACCTCCGGCTACGCCCGAAGCACCGCAGGCTGCGAGTGTGGCAATGATGCTCAGCAGCAACGCACTTCCCAATGAAGGAGTTATGCCCATTGTCTGACAAGTGACCAGTGTCATGACAGTTATGGTTACAGCTGCGCCGTTCATATTGATTGTGCTTCCTAATGGTATGCTTACGGAGTAGAAATCCTCGTCAACGCCCATTCGCTTGCACAGGTCCATATTTACCGGGATGTTGGCTGCTGATGAACGGGTGAAAAATGCGCTCACGGCACTCTCCTTAAGGCATTGCCACAGCAAAGGATAGGGGTTGCGTCTTATTAGTACTGCAACAATGATTGGATTGATAATGAGTGATATTGCCAACATACATCCTACAAGCAACAACAAAAGTTTGCCGTAGGTGGTGAAAATCTCCAGTCCGCTTTCGGAAACGGCTCCATAGACAAGTCCCATGATACCAAGAGGGGCACACTGTATAATCCATTTTACAATCAAAGAAACAGATTCGGCAAAGTCGTGGACGGTGCGTATGGTGTTTTCATTTGCAAGTTTCTTTAATGAAAGTCCAGTGATGATTGCCCAAAAGAGGATGCTCAGATAGTTGGCGTTCATTATAGCCTTTACAGGATTGCTCACCACCTCATTTACTATGTTGCGGAATACTTCGCCCAATGCTCCGGGAGCAGCATTGCTTGCACCGGCAATGTCAGAAAGCATTATGCTTACAGGGAATGTCCTGCTGGCAAATACTGCCAATATTGCCGCAATAAAGGTGGATGCGATATAAAGGAAGATAATCTTTCGGAACTTCTTGCCCAAGCCCGCTTGTGCCTTGGAAATGGATGATGTAACCAGAATGAACACCAAAATGGGTGCAACGGCTTTCAATGCACCCACAAAAAGAGTTCCCAAAAATGTTATGCCTTTATATTGAGGACATATAAGGGCAAGGATAGCTCCAATGATGACACCTGTCAGGATGCGTATCATCAGGTTGCTTTTAAACAATTTACTTAAAGTCTTAATAATGCAATTGAATCTTTTCTTCATAAATATTAGGGATTTATTGCAAAAATACAATAAAATTCAAATGTGACAAATTGTGACTTATATAACATAAAAAAGAGCAATTGTGCATTGCTCTTTTTTATGTTACTTATCAGAAACCACTGCTTAATAGATTAACCATCCACAAACTGCATGTTGTGGTGTGGTCAACAGGCAATGGTGATTTATTTAGGGTGACAATATCCTCTCCGAATGCTTCAAGCATGGCAAGGCTGTTCTCTTGGGGGACAACCATGTCGCGTGTTGAATAGTGGAGTGTCATGGGGTGAACTGGAGTCCATCCTTTAGTCAGGTCGTTCTTCTCAAGGCACTGATATAGTGCTTTGCATATTGGGGATTCCTTGTCCAGCATCTCCGGGCTTAGAATGTCTGCAAGGTATATCTCGTCGTCTGCAAGAGTTTCGTCAACAGTTTTTCTTACCTTTTCTATAAATACCCGATTAATGGCTGATGTATCATGCTGCTTGCCGGCAATCATGTTGTCAATCTCAGATTTTACGGCAAGATAGTTCTGTGAGTATGCCATCTCTTCTGTGAAACCTTTCATTATGTCGGGGTATGAGCTGAACATGGTTTTCATAACCAATGGGAATACTACCGGGTATGCTACTTTACCGTCGGTGAGGTATTTGTCTATAGTTACCACCGGGTTGTATGGACCGGATGAGCAGTTGCTCGATGCAAAGTTCCATTTTGCGGAAAGCTCGGGATGCGTGTCCAGGTATTTGTGTACTGCAATGGCATTGCCTGCACCTTGCGATGCACCGGCAAGATATAGTTTCCAGCCATTTGACATGCCACTTTGTACTTTCTCTTTGAAAAGGTCATATCCCGCGGTAAGTGCATCAATGGAGTTTATGGCACATACATCATGGTTGAGGTATGGATGAGGCAACTCCTTGGTTGCACCATAGCCGATATAATCGGGCATTATGGTGAGTGTATTGCCTGTAACGAACATCTCAAAAGAGAAAGCGTTGCTGGGTGCCTCAAGGTCACTTGTAATGGTGTAGTGTTCCATAAGACATATGTTGTCCGGCTTGAGGTCGTTCCACACTCCATTATCAAAATAGCCTAACCAGAAGGCAACAGCCGATAGCTTGAGGGATTTACTGTTAGCATCGGTGCTGGGATACAGATATGTTATCTTGCGGAATCCCAACTTGATGTCGGGGTTGCCAATCTCCTGTGCGATGGCTTTTTCCCGCAGAGAAACTGCGTTTGCCATCGGTGCTTTGAAAGCAGCATATTCTTCAGGAATGTTTTCGATGAAAACACTCATGGGTTGCTGTATGTCGCTCTTTACCTCGTAGGCTGTTTGTAGCTCGTTTTCAGGGATGTTCAGGTTGTCACCATCAGATGAGCATGCTGTGATAATTGATATCACCAGCATGATGATTGTGAACAGAAAAAAAATCTTTTTCATACAATGATATGGATGTTGGTTTACTTAATCATAGTCTTTTTGCCGTTGATGATGTATATACCCTTTGTCGGGTTTTCAACCTTGCGACCTTGCAGGTCGTAAATGGTATTAGCCTCTCCGTTTTCTATTTTAACCTCTTCAATCGCAGTCTGGGCTGTTGATTTGATTGGGTGGAACGGTTGCTCTTCAGTGAACTTGTATGCGCCGTTGCTTGCCCAGTCGAGTGAGAAACGTACAAAACGCATTACAAAACCGTCATAAACACCATTCTCCTCATAATATACTCCCAATGTACCGTCGGGTAGTACAACTGCCGCACTGTATGCCGAACCGCGTGGGCAAATGGTCTTTGGTGTGCCGAATGTAGCACCTTCGTCGGTTGAGAGCGCAATACTTACATTCTGACGGTTGCTGTTGTTTGGCAAAGTCTGGAATGCAATGTTCCAAGGGTTTTTCTCAACGGTAGAACACCATACCATATACTCTCCGTCGCACGCGTTGCCCGAAATACCGCTTGTGAAGCGTGTCTGTGAAGGCTTGTGCCATGTAGCACCGTCGTCCGATGTGTAGTTGTAGTAGTTGTATCCGCTTGCACGTACACTGATTGCAAGGTCGCCGTTGTTACGTTCCAAAGTCTTGGGCTCATCGGCACCGCTTGTACCGCTTGTACCGCTTACGTACCAGCTCTTGCCACCGTCCTTGCTCATGAAGAAGTAGAAGTGCTGGCTGTTGTCTGCCTGACGGTTTACAAAGCTTGATACAAGAGTTCCGTCACGTTTCTGAAGTGCCGCACCTGAGCCAGAGAATCCACTCTTCCATGTCTTTGTGTATGGGTTAGGGCAGTTTGCACCAAACAATGTATCTGTGTGATCGACAGGTGTTTCCCATGTCTCTCCGTTGTCACGGCTTACGATAGTCTTCCAACGTGGAGGCTGTGCGGCTGTTCCTGCAAAGAATCCGTGTCCGTATGTTCCGGCACTTGTCATTATACCCACAATCTCGCCGTTGTCGCGGTTTGTCACTATTGAAGCATCTCCATGACCGTAGTTACCGCCTGTCTCTGCAGTTCCTGCAACAGTTACCGGTTCGCTCCATGTCTTGCCCAGGTCGTCAGAGTATTGTGCAACAAGGTAGCAGTGGTTTGGAAGGTCGGCACCGTGTGCCTTGCGGTCGTCGGTGAGTGTAACAAGACGCTTGCCGTCCTTTGTTACTGTAATAGAAGGAATACGGTAGTAGCGTGAACCCTTATCCATTGGCATCAGCACTGCACCTTCCGACAGGAATATCGTTGCGCTGTATGCAGGGTTTCCGTTGTTTTCAGCAACCTCCTTGCCGTCGATGGTATATGCTGTGATGGTTACATCCACGGTGTTGCCCTCTTTTGCTGTTTCTGCAATGTCGTATGTTATCCATAAGTAGTTGTCACCGGGCTTCATCTCATGCTCGCCTGTGATGGTGAATGTGCCGTCCTCGGCAAGTGTAACGGTCTCACCGAACTGCTCGCCGTTCTCCTCGCGCCAGGTCATCTTCTTTTCCGGGTCAACGAACAGTTCGCGTGCATTGCTTGCAATGTATGCTTTTACGTTGGTGATGTCGTTCTTGTCATTACCAACGAACGCGCCCTTTACACCCTGGAGCTTGATACTGCCTTCAAGACCTCCTACGCGGATTGCCGAACGTACGATAGGCTGGTCGGTGTTGCCGATACCTGTGCTTATCTTTCCTTGAACAACCTTTGTGGATGATAGCTCAGCCGAAGCATTGCTTGTGTCAACCTCGTCAAATTTCCATAGCGATGCATTGCCTGCCGCAGAGGTCCAACGTACAATTACAGAGTTGTCGTTCTGAGCATGCAACTCAACAGCGTTGTCCTTTATGATAAAGAAGTTATAGGCACTGCTTATGTTGTATATATAGTTAGGCTCACTAACCACGCCGAATGCTGTTGAATTGCCGGTTCCTGCACCTGCTGTTCCAAAATATTCGCCTCTGTAATTCTTGATGGCAATCTTGCCGTCCTTTTCCCAGAAGCTCCAGATGCGGTCGGCACTGAATGTCTTGTCGCCGAAACGTAGCTTGTTTATTTCGTTGTCGATATATATTACCTTGCCGGCGCAGTAGGCTTGAGTGGATGCACTTGTGATATAGTACCAGTATTGGTTCTCTTCGGTACTTATTTTGGCAGCCTCAATCTTGTCTTCCTTTACCTTTACAACAAAGTTTGTCAAGACAACACCGTTGCCGTTGCTTCCTGCAAGGCGGAACGATACAGAACTTGATTTCTGATTCTTTGCACTGATGGTCTGTGGAGTTGCTGATGTTGTATATCCCGTTCCATTGTCCATTGTAATGTCAAGTGCTGTGTTATGCCCGTTGTTGGCAAATGTAAAGCTGTACTCTGTGATTACATATCCTGCAGGAGCGGTAATTGAATAGTTCGCGCTTAGCGCTGTACCGGTCATCAACTGCACGCTGTTGTTTGCCCAATTCATGTTGTTTACTGTACCGCAACCGAAATGCAACTGTGGAGTGGCGCTGCTCTTCCATGTGCAGTTCCAGTTCTGGTTGGCTGAACCGTCGGCACGATAGAGATTTCCGTTATTCTTGTCGATAGTATATACCAAGCCGTCGGTAGCATCAGGCAATTCGGCAATTTCGCCAGCCTCAAAAATAGAGAGCTGGCAACCTGTATCACCACGGTCACTGCCAAGAGTGGCACTGTTGCTCCAATTGTAGATTTTGTAACTCTGTGCGCTACCTGTCTGGTTAAGCTGTACGTCGCCTGCAGAGATTATATAATATGCAGGTGTGTTTGCATAGCTGACAGTCCAACCTTTTGATGGCTTGGATGTGGTTGTTGTTATCTGTGTGTTGTATGTTGCAACAGGGTTCAGATATGATTTGTATTCGCGGTTGATGATGTCGAATGTGTTGTCACCACGGTCAACGAACTTCCACATCGATGCAGCCGAAGCAGCAGTGTTCTCCTTGCCTACAACACCGGTAACCTGACCTTCTGAGCTTAAATAGAGGTTGTTGCTGCGCAACGATGTCATCTGATACCAATATTCGTTTTCAGCAGTGCTTGCCTTAGGCATCGCCAGCGATTCTTTGATAATGCTGTTCAATTTTGTTGAGAGTTCTGCAACTTCGTCTTCTGTAATGTTGTCCTTCTCCAATATCTCATTGGCTTTTGTTATTTCAGCATCAAAGGCAGCCATCTTTTCAGGGTTGTACTGTCCCATGGCATCGCCACGCTCTGCAATCAAACCGTTTGCTATTACCTGTGTCAGTGTGTTGCGTAAGCCTGCCTGTGTGTAACGTGCCTGAGCCTCCTCTTCGGTAGTTACATTGTAAGTGTCCTGTGGAAAATCCTTCAAAAGGGCATCCTTCATTATGTTTGCCATTTTGGCATATCCCAAACCGCCAAGGTAGTTGCTTGGATAGAAATATTTTGTGTTTGCCACGTTGCCGTTAAGGAACGGAGTGTATGTATCCACATAACGGATGTTGCCTGTGGCAATGCTCTTCATGTAGTTGTTCAACACTGCTATGCGTGATGTGTTGTTGCTTGCATTGTTTGTGGGGCAAAGAGCCATCAGATAAATCTTTGATGCAGGGGATTTCTGTGAAACCTTGTCAACAAGTGCTTTGTAGCTGTTCTTGATGGTTTCGATGTTTGTGCTTCCGTTGCAGTCGCCTGTGCCGGTGTATATGAATATTGCCTTGGCATTCTCTTTTGTTACACCTGTATTTGCGTATGTGGCATCGACCAGTCCGTTAGTCGTTGCGATGTCACCGCCGTATCCCCAGCCTGTACCGCGGTTCTTTACATTGCTATTGCCGAGCAGTTCCTGCCATTCGCCATTCTTTATGAACTCGTCGCCAAAGACAAGAATGTCGTTTGTGCTTACAGGCAACATGCTGAAATAGGTCGCACGCATGCCGTTTGAGTTGTTTGCGATGCCGCCTCTGTTCTGCATATCGGCAGTGTTGTCCGGATATACAGTCTTTACTGTATAATTCTCGCCCTCTGCAAGGTATTCGCAGATGCTCTCACACCACACCTTGTATGCCGCCGCAGTGAGGTGCAGGTAATCGTAGCTCCACACACCGCCCTGTGCGATACCGGTGAGTTTGTCGTAAAGATCGATGTATTTCACTCTTTCGTCATTCTTTGACTCTACATACTCCTTTATTATCTTGTTGGTGTGCAACCATGTTGCCTCAACGCGGTTGTTTGTCCTGTTGTTGAGAATACTGTAAAGATAGACTTTTGTCTGTGGAGAACGTGCGTGTATGCGAGCAACAATGCTCTTGATGTACTGCAATACCTGCTCACCGCTGAAGTTCAGACCGCCTGATGTGGCTATGTCGTTTGTGCCTATCATCATGAACACCTTCTTGGGCTTACCTGCGATGTACGACTCAAGGTTGTTGCTCTGCTCGGTAGAGTATGTTCCCGAATTACCACGGTTTACTATTGGCAGATAATTGCCTTCTGAGGTTACAAAAGTTTCGGGCCAGCAGTGCATGTCGGTGATGCTGTTGCCTATGAATACAATGCTCTCGCTGTTTGTCGAAAGCACGCGGAAAGAATCGTATCTGTGATTACGGAACGGTTCGTCTGCAAAAACGGCTACCGTTGAGAGCAACGCACAGAATAGGAACGTGAATAATTTTCTCATAATAATTATAGTTAGTTAATATTGTTATTTAATAAAATTAGTATTTGCAAATATAAATAAAGGGGAGACAAACTCCCCTTATTTATAGTTAAACAATATTAAATCAATAAATTGCTTACCAACCAATCTGTACGTTGTCTTCGTAGAATCTTCTTCCGAAGTTCCAACCGAATGCGCAATAGTAGCGGGATAGTTCCTTTGCACGTCCGATAAACTCCTCAACATCTTTTTCTTCGGGTGCAGGATTGCTCCAACCAATTTCGGCAATGGCGCCAAGACGTGGCAAAAGCATGTATTCCAGCTGCAACGGGGTAGAAATGTATTCTGTCCAAAGGTTGGCTTGAACACCCATTATATATTTCTGCTCGTTTTCTGCAAGCTTGTCATAAGGGTTAAGCGAGTATGCCTTTCTCAGAGGTATGTAGCTGCCTATGCACAAGTGGTCGTCTTTGCGTTCGGTAGTCTGATAGAAATTCAGGTAGCAGTGGCTGTCGGGGCTCAGGATTGCGTAATTGCCTTTCTTTGCAGCCGCAATACCACCGTCAGCTCCGCGCCATGACATGATAGTCGCGCTCTGGCTTACTCCGCCTTCGAGAATCTCATCACATCCGATAAGTTTGCGACCACGGTAGTTGATGAATTTTTCTATGCGACCGTTTACGTAAGACTGCAATTCAGCCTCGTTTTTCAAGCCATTCTCCTTGATGCGTTTCTGACAGTCGGGGCATGCTTTCCACATGTCGCGTGGTGCTTCGTCACCGCCAATGTGTATATATTCGCTCGGGAACAGGTCGATGACTTCGCTCAACACATCTTCCCAGAATTTGAATGTACTCTCTCTTCCGGCGCAGGCAATCTGTGGCGATACGCCCCAGTATGACCATGTCTTGTAGTTGCCGGCTTCGCCTTCGCAACCGAGCCATGGGTATGCGCTCAATGCTCCAAGTGAGTGACCGGGAATTTCAATTTCAGGAATAATGGTTATGTAACGCTCCTGTGCATATTTTACAATCTCCTTAATGTCGTTCTGTGTGTAATATCCTCCGTAAGGAATGCCGTCCATGCCCTCGTTACGTCCGGTTGTTGTCTGTTCGCGTAGGCTGCCTACCTTTGTGAGCAATGGATACTTCTTTATCTCGATACGCCAACCCTGGTCCTCGGTAAGATGCCAGTGGAAACGGTTCATCTTGTGCATGGCAAGAATGTCAAGCACCTCTTTTATTGTCTCTTTGTTCCAGAAGTGACGTGAGCAGTCGAGCATGAATCCGCGATAACCGAACTTTGGCTTGTCAGATATTTTCATTGTAGGCAATGCAAGGTTGGTCAAGTCGATGTGTGTTTCGTATGCCTGTACCGGAATCATTTGTTTTAGTGTCTGCACGGCATAGAATGCACCGGCACCTGTTTTTGCGTTGATAAGGATGTTTTCCGGTCTTATTTCAAGAATGTAACCTTCGTCAGCTATTGATGCGTCGTATCTGAAAATTACATTGTTGTCGCCATGAGCCTTTGTGCTTTTGCCCATCTTTTTGCCAAAGAGGTCAACAGCCAAGCGGTCAAGCTCTTCTATTGCGTGCTTTGCATCTTTGTTGTCCCAATTATATACAATTCTTGTCTTTGAATTGAAATCGAATGTACTGTTGGGGTTGCCCATTACAACGCTCTCAGGCTTGGGGATGATGTTCTCTACATTGCAGTTTTGTGCAGTTGCCATGGATATGCAGGCAAAAGCAAGAATGATGAATGTGATGCTTCTCTTTAACATATATCTATTATTTTATTTATTGATTTTCCATTGCGAAGATATGCAAACTATCCCAAAGAAAAAACTATAAAAATAAAATTTTGCAAAATATATACCTCTTGCGGAACATAAGTGATTTTTTTTTCATACATTCGCAAAGTGTAAGTATTGGAAAGCTAACAAACAATAATTATAAAAACTTATGAATAACAATTATGTAATAGGTATTGACCTTGGCGGTACTAATACTGTGATAGGTCTTGTTGACGTGAAAGGTCATATTCTTGCAAAGGATGACAGTATCAAAACTCAGGCACATCCCGACATCGAGGAATATACCGATTCAATAGCAAAGGTTATCAATAAACTTGCTGAAGAGAACGGTTGTGTGGGCAAGCTCGAGGGTGTCGGCATCGGTGCGCCAATGGCAAACTACTACACCGGTGAGATTGTGAATGCAGCCAATCTGCCTTGGAAGGGTATTGTTCCCCTCGGCTGGCTTATCGAGAAAAAGACCGGTCTTCCTACAAAGGTTACAAACGATGCCAATGCCGCTGCTATCGGTGAAATGAAGTACGGTGTAGCTCAGGGTATGAAAGATTTCGTTTATATCACACTCGGAACAGGTGTAGGTAGCGGTATCGTTGCCAACGGACAGCTTATTTACGGTCATGACGGATTTGCCGGTGAGCTTGGTCACGTGACAGCTCCTGTCCTCGAAGGACGTTCATGCGGTTGTGGTCGTACCGACTGTCTTGAGACATACGCATCGGCAACAGGTATTGTGCGCACAGCAAAAAAATGGCTTGTAGAGCGCGACGAACCAAGCTCTTTGCGCAATGTATGCATCAACGAGATTACATCAAAAATGCTTTTCGATGAGGCTGTAAAGGGTGATAAACTTGCAAATGAAATCTTTGAGTTTACAGGCAAGGTTCTTGGTGAAGCATTCTGTAACTTCATCGCATTCTCGGCTCCTGAAGCTATAATCCTCTTCGGTGGTTTGGCTAATGCAGGAGAGACATTGCTTGAACCTATCCGCAAACACATGAACGACAATGTGGTATTCTTGTGGAAAGACAAGGTAAAGGTTTTGAAGTCTTCACTCCCCGGTGCTGACGCTGCAGTTCTTGGTGCTTCGGCTCTTGGTTGGAAGGATTAATCGATTGCATATATAAAAACATTCAGACGGCGTGTCAATTACGACACACCGTCTGAATGTTTTTATATATGCTGTATGTAAGGGAGGGTTTTCTTTTTGATATTATCTTTTGTTGGTGGATTGCATCAATATTGGGCTGACCGACCTATCCCCAACGATTTTTTACTCTGCATTTTTGTTAAATAATGTATAGCTCCGCTTGCAGTTCTTTGTCAAAGTATAAAAATATTTAAGAATATAAATTTTTAAAAATTTATTGTTATCTTCGCATAGTTGCATTTGTGTGCAAATAATGTGAGAAAAACTTTTATTGGAAATTTAAACAGTTTCTAAAACAGATATGAATAATCTATTCGACAAGACAAAGAAGATATTGAGTGCCTCAATGGCTGGTATGGCTGTGTTGCCAATGGTTACGGCGTGCGGCAATGTGCAGGAGCAAAAAGGACCTATGAATGTGCTCTTCATAATGTGTGACGACCATTCGTATCAGACAATCAGTGCATATGATTCCACATTTATAAAAACTCCTAATATCGACCGCATTGCTGCCGATGGCGTAAAGTTTACAAACAGTTTTGTGGCTAATTCAATCAGCGGTCCGTCGCGTGCTTGTATGCTTACAGGAAAGCATAGTCATGCAAACGGCTTTACCGACAACAGCTCTTCCTTTGACGGCTCGCAACAGACTTTCCCTAAGTTGTTGCAGCAGCAGGGATATGAAACGGCGGTGATAGGTAAATGGCATCTTACATCTGAACCTACAGGTTTCAATCACTGGGATGTACTTATCGGTCAGGGCGATTATTATAACCCTACATTCATATGCAATGGCGAAAAGGTGCAGCGCGAGGGCTATGCTACGAATGTGACAACCGATTTGGCTCTTGAGTGGCTTGAGAACGGTCGTGATGCCTCAAAGCCTTTCTGTCTGCTTTTGCACCACAAGGCTCCGCATCGTACATGGATGCCCGATACTTGTGACCTTGAACTGTTTGCCGACAGCAACTTTCCTATGCCTGAAACATTCTACGATGATTACAGCACTCGCGAAGCGGCAAAGGTGCAGCGCATGTCAATCAGCAAGGATATGGATATAGTGTATGACCTTAAGATGGCTGACAAGGACAGCACCATTCACAGCCGTTCCGATTTGGAGGCGTGGGGTCGTCGCATGTACAATAATATGAATCCCGACCAGAAGCGTGCATGGGATGCGCACTACGATGTGGTTATAGAAAAGTTCAAGGCGGCAGGTCTTAAGGGCAAGGAACTTGATGCTTGGAAATACCAGCAGTACATGCGTGATTATTTGCGTGTGATTACATCGGTTGACCGCAATGTAGGTCGTGTTCTCGATTATCTTGAGGAGGAGGGCTTGATGGATAATACTCTTATCGTATATACCTCTGACCAGGGATTTTATATGGGTGAACACGGATGGTTCGACAAGCGTTGGATGTATGAGGAGTCTTTCCGCACTCCGTTGCTTGTGCGTCTGCCGGGCAGTGAGGTTCGCGGTGAACTAAAGAATATGGTGCAGAATATCGATTATGCTCCTACATTCCTTGAACTTGCCGGTGTGGAGGTTCCTTCCGATATTCATGGATGTTCGTTCCTGCCTCTGCTAAAGGGCGAGGAGTGGAAGCCCAACCGCGATGGTGTTTATTACCACTATTATGAATATCCCGACGAGCATGCCGTAAAGCGTCATCTTGGCGTGCGCACCGAAACTCACAAGCTCATTCATTTCTATGAGGATAATGTTTGGGAGTTGTTCGACCTGCGTGCCGACAAGCATGAGTTGAACAATATATACGGCAAGCCCGGAACAGAGGAAATTACAGCTGTTTTAAAGGAAAAACTTGTCAACTTGCAGAAACAGTATAACGAAGAGGAATTTATCGCGCAATAATGAAAAGTAACAAGAAGAATACACTGCATCTTGGTGATGTTGCAAAAATGCAACGTGCCCCGGCTTTCGGAACAATGATAAAGCCGATAGGTTCGGCGTGTAATCTTGATTGTCACTATTGCTATTATCGAGACAAAAGTGAGATATACAACGGAAATATGCCACGTATGAGCGAGGAATTGCTCGAGGAGTATATCCGTCAGTATATACAAGGTGCTTCGCAACAGAATATAAGTTTCTGTTGGCATGGTGGCGAACCGCTTATGGCAGGTCTGCCTTTCTTTGAAAAGGCTATGGAGATGCAAAAGAGATATGCAGGTGACAAGATTATTGAAAATACCTTGCAGACAAACGGTATTCTTGTCAATGATGCGTGGTGCCGTTTCTTCAAGGATAATGACTTTCTTATAGGATTGTCGCTCGACGGCCCCGAGGATATACACGATGCCTTCCGTCGCGACTGCGGAGGTGCTCCCACATTCGCAAGGGTGATGAGGGCTGTAGAGCTTATGAAAAAGCATGGCGTTGAATTCAATATCCTGGCAACGGTGAATGCGCGTAGCGAGGAGCGTGGGGTAGAGGTTTATAAGTTCCTCACTTCCATTAACCCTTATGTGCAATTTCTGCCGGTTGTGGAGTATGTGAGAATGCGTCCGGGCAAACGCCCGCTTATCGTATCGCCCGACGAGGAGGATGCCGTGCCTGCCCCATGGTCGGTGTCGGCAAAGGGATATGGCAAATTCATGTGTGATGTCTTTGACGAATGGGTTAAATACGATGTCGGCAAGAACTTCGTACAGCTGTTCGATGTTACTTTGGGTAACTGGTGTGGTGTGCCGCCGTCGTTGTGCGCCTTTGCCGAGGTTTGTGGCGACGGTCTTGTAGTGGAGCATAATGGCGATGTATATTCGTGCGACCACTTTGTCTATCCCGAGTATCGCCTTGGAAATATTGCTACTGATGAGTTGTCGGCTATGTACCGTAGCAACGAACAGCAGTCTTTCGGTCGCGACAAACGCGATGCCTTGCCGTTGGAGTGTAAGCGATGTAATTATTATTTCCTTTGTCGCGGAGAGTGTCCAAAGCACCGTTTCGAGTATGCAAAGAACGGAGAGCCATATATGAACGTGTTGTGCGAGGGATACAAGATGTTCTTCCGTCACACCGACCCTTATATGCGCTATATGAAAACATTGATTGAAAAGGGTGAGCCTGCCTCAAAGGTTATGGACTGGAAAAGATAAATATAATATGTATATACGGATGCGCTTGCGTCCTAAAGTGAAAAATAACTAACTAACCGAATAGAATTATGAATCCAAAATTTGTACTTCCTAAAATAGGCGAACTGCCTATAACTACCTCTATCGAGAGTATATGTAAATTTGAGAAGGTGCCTACCAAAATATGTCCTACAGAAAAGCAGGGTGTTGATGTGGCTGCCGATATAGTAGTTGATGCAATCAATTCTCATAAAGGTGACAAGCCTTTTGTGCTTGGTCTTTCTACAGGTCGCACACCGCTTGGTCTTTATACCGAGCTTGTGAACCGTTATAAGGCAGGCAAGGTGAGCTTTGCAAATGTGGTTGTGTATAGCCTTGACGAGTTCTATCCTATGGCTCCGGAATCTCCGCAGAGCCGCAACCACCGTGTTTATGAGGATTTTCTAAAGTATATCGATATAAATCCTGCAAATGTTCATTTCCCCGACGGTACAGTTGCTCCGGGAGAGGTTAATGAGTATTGCCGTAAGTATGAGAAACTTGTCAACGGATGTGTTGATATCATGATTATGGGTGTGGGCGAACTCGGTCAGGTTGGTTTTAACGAACCGGGCAGTTATGCGCACTCTACAACCCGTCTTGTACGTTTGAGCTATAATTCACGCAAGAATCAGGATAAGTTCTTCTCTAATCCAAATGAAGTACCCAAGAGTGCAATCACTATGGGTATGCAGACAATCATGAGTGCCAAGAAAATTGTTCTTATGATGTGGGGAGAGGATAAAGCTCAGGTGGCATATAAACTTATCGAAGGCGATGTAACCGAGGAATATCCTGTAACATCATTGCAGGAACATCAGAATGTTCAGGTGGTTATCGATGAGGCTGCCGCTCAGGAACTTACACGCGTGAAAGAACCATGGCTTGTTGCACCTCCGCAGGAGTGGAGCGATAAGCTTATACGCAAGGCTGTAATCTGGTTGTGCCAGACTGTGAACAAGCCTATTCTTAAACTTACCCACCAGGATTATATAAAGAATTCACTTTCCGACCTGTTGGAGCGAGTTGATACATACGACAAGATAAATATCAAGGTGTTCAACGAGATACAGCATATTATCTCAGGATGGCCCGGTGGTAAGCCTAATGCCGATGACTCTACACGTCCTGTGTCGTCAACACCGTTCCCCAAGCGTGTCATTATATTCTCTCCGCATCCCGATGATGATGTGATTTCAATGGGTGGTACATTCAATCGTCTTATCGAGCATGGTCACGATGTACATGTGGCTTATCAAGTGTCGGGTAATGTGGCTGTTTATGACGATGTTGTTCTTCAGAATATCGATACAGCGCGCGAGATGGGCTTTGGTGATGCTTTCGATGAGATACGCGATATTATCGCAAACAAGAAGGTCGGAGAACCCGAACCACGCAAACTGCTCGACTTGAAAGGTGCAATACGTCGTGCCGAGGCGCGTGCCGCTTGCCGTTCTATTGGTTTGAACGACCGTACGAACGCCCATTTCCTTAACCTGCCGTTCTATGAGACAGGCGGAATAAAGAAAGGACAACTCAGCGATGATGATATTGAGATTGTAAAGAAACTTATGCGCGAGGTTAAGCCTCATCAGATTTATGCCGCTGGTGACCTTACCGACCCTCATGGAACACACCGCGTCTGCATCGAAGCCGTGTTGCGTGCATTCGAAGAGGTCAAGGATGAGGATTGGGCTAAAGAATGCCATATATGGCTCTATCGCGGAGCATGGCAGGAGTGGGATTTGGCTGTAGCAGATATGGCAGTGCCTCTCAGCCCCGAGGAACTTATCCGCAAGCGTCATGCGATCTTCCGTCACTTGTCGCAGAAGGATATTGTACCATTCCCCGGTGAGGATGCACGCGAGTTCTGGCAACGTGCCGAGGAGCGTACACAAGGTACAGCCGCTCTCTTTAATAAAATAGGTATGCCGGAATATCAGGCAATAGAGCTTTTTGCAAAATTGCTGTAATTCCTTTCTGTAAATAACGAGTGAGTCGTATGCATAAAACATACGGCTCATTTGTTTTTGCAATCAATAAAACTATTGCTACCTTTGTAAAAATTTTTAAAAAGCTATGAAAAGGTATTTATTTGTTGCATTGACAGTTGTATTTATGTCGGCTCTCTTTTTGGCTTGTGTGCCTAAGGAGAAAAACTATAACGAAACGACAAAAGAACTTGTTCAATTGGTAGAGAGTAATCCGGAGTTGAAATCTTTGTTGGTTAAAGCCATTGAAAAAGGCAAGGCGATAAACCCGGATAAGAGTACAAATCCGGCGCAATCGCTCGAGGAATATTACGATTTTGTAGATTATTCGCAGAAAGTGATGCCGTGGGATGTGATATTCTGTCCCGGACAGCCTACAATCTTTGGTAGAATGTATCAGGCACTATGCTACTGCTATTTCATTAATTGTATGCCTCTTGAGGAACTTGAGGAGAGAAACTTCTTTACAAGTTCAGTGCAGTATGTCGAGCCCTATCGTCAGTGGTTGGTGAAATATTGTAAATCGTGGGGCGAATATCTCTCATCACCGGAATCATGGAATAAAGAGTATGAGGAGCTGATGATACAGCAGGAAGAACTAGGAATGACAAAAGGTTGGTATGAGGAGTCTTCCAATTGGAAATCGTTCAATGATTTCTTCGCCCGCCGCCTGAAATCGCCCGACCAGCGACCTGTAGCATCTCCTGAAGATAATTCTGTTGTTGCTTCACCATGTGACTGCGTGCCACAAGGTGCGTGGGATATCGATAGCGATTCCTATATAATCACAGATGATAAGATTGCCGTAAAATCAAGAGTGTTCAATTCTGTCCGTAACCTTATAACTCCCGAGAGTCCATATTGCGATGAGTTTGCCAACGGAGTATTCTACCATGCATTCTTGAACGCGAACGATTATCACTGTTATCACTTCCCGTTGGACGGTGTCATCAAGGAACTTAGAGTTGTTCCAGGCGACGATGCTCTAGGAGGCAACATTACTTGGGAGCCCGAGTTGCAGCAGTATGTTGTCGATTGCTCCGTTCCCGGTTGGCAAAGCATCGAGACACGCGGACTTGCAATAATTGAGACCGAAGAGTACGGATTGGTTGCAGTTATGCCTATCGGAATGTCGCAGGTGGCTTCCGTGAACTTCGAGAAAAATTTGAAGGTGGGAGATAAGGTGAAGAAGGGCGACGTTTTGGGATATTTCCTCTTTGGTGGCTCTGATTTCGTCTTGGTATTCCAGGAGAAGGCACGTTTTAAACTGACTGCGCCGGTTGAAGAGACTGGTGGATGGAAACATATTCTCACAGGAGAGAAACTTGGTATCTTGGGAAAATAAGCGGAGAAACCTTCGCGGTTGATATCATTAGCAATTAAATCAGAGCAAACACCAAAAGTGTTTGCTCTGATTTTCTTTTTATGTGCCTACGTGCTGTTTTGCTTTAGGGTAGGGATTGGCTTCGCTTTGCTCGCCCATCCCTGTTTGGGCTTCCTTTGCAAGAAATCAGCAACCACCTTCGGTGTTTGCATCTGATTTTCGTTTCCTATCTGCTGGTAAGCGAGCTTCACGTAGCTATAAAACGAAAATCAGGAGCAACTTTCGTTGTTCCTGATTTCTTGCGGAGAGAGAGGGATTCGAACCCCCGGTACCTTTCAGTACGTCGGTTTTCAAGACCGGTGCAATCGACCACTCTGCCACCTCTCCATTAGGTTTTTTAAGTATCAAACAATGTGGTCTTTTTGTTTGACGTTGCAAAGGTATGGCAAAAATATTTCATGTGCAAATAAAACGCGAAAAAAATGAAAAATATTTTTCTTTTTCTATCTCTGCTGTTGCTGTGCAGGAGTTTTCTTCCCTGTTATATGCAACAATATGGCTGTTGCCCCAATGACTTTGTTGTATTAACAATGCCTTAATGAAATCGTTTAAATGTATTCTTTATTTGCATGGAGAACTAACAGAATGTGGAATGTCTTGCTGAATTGAGTTCTGAGGCTTTTATCTTTTGTTATAAGTGATGCAATTCTGAGATTGTAATGTGATTCTATAATATTTCCTTTTTTACTTCAACTTCCTACTTAGTCCTTTTTTTTATGCGAAACAATCTGTCACTCTTTTTATCTTCATTTTGATATTTTGTACGTTGTTTTTGATTTTTCTTTAAATATGTTGAGCATAGTATTTCATTCTCCTTTCATTTGTTTTTTCGGGGAGGGTGGTAATGCTTTTACAGTAACGAATGAAATGATTACAAAAATGAAATTATTTTTAAAAATAAGTTCGATTTATTGTGTTATGTATTTCTTTTTTTTGTATCTTCGCAGAGGAATTGACGAAGTCAGTTCTTTTTACGCGAACTAAAGAACAATCTATATAGTAAATTTTTTAACTATGGAAAAGAAATTGAACTTTAAAGATGGCTTGTGGAGCAAGGAAATCAATGTAGGTAACTTTGTACACGAGAACATCACTCCTTATGAAGGAGATGCTTCTTTCTTGGTTGGTCCAACTGAAAGAACAAAGAAGGTTTGGGGTGTTTGTCTTAAGGCTCTCGAAGAGGAGCGTGCAAACAATGGTGTACGTGCTTTGGACAACAAGACTGTATCTACAATCTCATCACACAAGGCCGGTTATATCGACCGTGAGAATGAGCTTGTTGTAGGTCTTCAGACTGATGAGCTCTTGAAGCGTGCTATCAAGCCTTTCGGTGGTATCAAGGTTGTTGAGAAAGCATGTCAGGAGAATGGTGTTGAGGTAGATGAGAAGGTAAAGGATATTTTCTATCACTATCGCAAGACTCACAACGACGGTGTATTTGATGCATACACAGAGGAAATCCGTATGTATCGTTCTTTGGGATTCCTTACCGGTCTGCCCGATAACTATGCACGTGGTCGTATAATCGGTGACTACCGTCGTCTTGCTCTCTATGGTCTTGATCGTCTTATCGAGGCTAAGAAGGCTGATTTGAAGGGTCTTGTTAGTCCTATGACTGAGCATACTATCCGTCTTCGTGAGGAGGTTGCAGAGCAAATCAAGGCTCTCAATGAGATTAAGGTGTTGGGTGAGTACTATGGTCTCGACCTTTCTCGTCCTGCTACTTCTGCTCAGGAGGCTGTTCAGTGGACATATATGGCATACCTTGC
>JAGBSZ010000153.1 GCA_017631585.1 Bacteroidaceae bacterium | reverse complement strand
ATAAATATATGAGTAGAACTTTTATAGCCTGCACACCGCTTTACATCATTGTTTCTATTTTATTTTCCTGCAGTAACAAGAAGATAGACACGAGCTCTGTATGTTCATCAAAAGCTGTTACATTGTACGGAACAAGTTTCTTAAAAGGCAAGGTTTCCTCAATCGTTTATGATGATGCACAAGGGTACGATTCAATCCTGTTTGTGTACAATAGTAAACAACATCCCGTAAAGACTATTTCTTACTCTAACGGAGATGAAAATGGTCATTGTAAATATTACTATAATGGTTCCAACAGAATAGACTTGCATTACTACGACAACAACCAAAAGGAGACATCTTATAGCATTGTTGAATTCGACAACAATAAAAATATAACTTTGTGCAGGGATTATGGCTATATATATCCCGACACAACGAAAATGATAATGCAATATATGATGCAGAACTCTTACGATAAAGACAACCGCATCACCGATGCATTTGAATACCATTGTGATGGGATACCGCCATACAAATATCGATACACATATAACAACGATGGCACAGAAACCATAGAGTGCTTTTTGGCTGTAACCGGTGATATTTACGCAATTACAAAAGTAAAAAAGGATAAGAACGGAAATATCATAGAAAAAAGTGAGAACATGCCATGGGACACATGCGACTGGACAAATATAAAAATAGAATACAAGTACGATGACAAAGACAATTGGATAGAGCGCAAAATTATTGATGAAGACCCTGAGAGTTATCGTAACAAATACTCAAGAAGAAGAATACACTATTTGAGCGAATAGTCTTTCACCGCTATATTTGTATCCCACAATTACACTATAACAAATAAAGACATAAACAACTAAGCATCAGCGAGATAAACAGTTTTGTTTATCTCGCTGATGCTTTATAAAGTTTTATCACGAACAAGCAAATCTCTAAATAAACAAATTATGGTTTTGAAATTTTATTTGTTCATCTATTTGATAACCCACAAAAACATCTTCGTGAACATTAAGGATATTTTGTGTTAAAATAAGTCAAAAAAGAAGGGTGTTTTTATATAAACAATTGACAAAAGCCTTTTGCGCGTTATATATTTGTGGTAACAAAAAGAAAGTGACAAATCAGCAACCTTGCCACGCAAGCCATACAATAATTTTGCGATATTATTAACTAAAATCTAATTTTATGGCAAATTATTTGAACAACCCAAGTATTTTTGATATTGCAACAGCATTTGAGGATGGACAAGAGAGAGAAGTAAAACAAAAACCCAAAACCAATGTTGTTGTAAATACCAACAGGATTGGATATGGTGATAAAAGTACGGTAAGTGCTTTCCTTGCGACAGCATACGACGAACAGGGCAATATAGTAGATTCAATGAGAGGATACTTTCTTGAACCAGAAACAGACTACAATAGAGCAAAAAGAGAAGGAAGCGATACTGCTATTATGTCTGGCTCTTATGAAATAATCCCTCAAACAGAAATGAGAAAAAGAATTGCAGAAAGATACACACAAAATGGAAAGCAAACTAAAGAGAGTGATATAAAACTCCGCTATAACTGGTACATAGATAATCCTCCAGGTCGAAGTGGAATAGCAATTCACGGTGGACGAAATGGAGAAAATACTGCAGGATGTTTTATTCCTGGTGACTCTATTGGTCCTAATAAAGAAAAAACTGATTATTTCATCAGCGACAATGGAAAAAAGGACGAACTTTTTAGATTTTTCAACAATTATGGGCAAGACGGTATAAGGATAAACGTCGGTCCAGACTTTGAAGATTTATATAAATGACAACAAACATGAAACGAACATTCTTTACCACACTTTTCCTTATTATAGCATTAACCGTTACTGCACAATATTTCCCCGTTGATACAGCAAAATTGAACAAGGCATACGTGACTTTGAAGCAAGGTATATGCACAGAAAAAACAGAAATGGATTTTCTGGAAGCATTCCCGACAACGTGGCTGGAATTCTATATGACATATTCCTACATAAACGATGAAAATTACGACATATCCATGAGTCAAATCTGCAGTGAACATCTCATTACACTATTAGGTCTATCACATGTAAACGACACACTACTTTGTAAGAAGGTTGTAAACTTAACCATTGGGATGAAGGATAACGGGGAATGCACCGGTGTTTACCAAGATTATCTGATAGGTTACATTTTCAAAAATGAAGATTTAATAATAAACACCCTCTCTAAATTGAGAAAAGGGCATCAAATGGAATTTTGGCAATTCTGTTGGTCTAGTACATGTGAATGTAATAGAGCCGAACATTTTAACAAAATATACAACAGAAACAAGGATAAATACCCTGAAGAAATGGAAATATCACGCATAGCTTACGAACATTTCTACGAGGGCATAAATTACCCCAATTTACTACCGCACAAAGAAGAAGAATATAATCGTAAATACTATAACAGAAATTATAAATACAACTTTGACGGTTATACAGATTCTGGCGATGAATAAGATTGGAAAGAAGAAAAAACTTCTAGAAGAAGTAATAAATACAGCAGGCAATGAAATTCTCAAAAGACAACAAATATTATGAAACGAGTATCTTTTATCGCACTATTCTTCGCAACATTTTTTTCAACAGCCACAGCACAATATTTCCCTGTTGACACTGCACTGCTGAATAAAACATACAGAAAATTATTGAAAAATCCACAATCAAGGGAGTTGCAACTAGATTTTTTCAAGGCTTTCCCTGATAATTGGGACGATTTTAACTCTACATATAAATACAGCGACAAGGATGGATATGACTTGTCAATGTACAGCCAAGCATATGAGCAAATAAAGGCTCTCGCGGAATGTTATGCAATAAACGACACTCTATACTGTAATAAGTTAATAGCATTATCGGTTGGGGCCTCGCTTGATGCCGATGCACCAAACCATCTGCAAGGATTGCTACATTACACAATGCAACATAGAAATGATGTATTCCTATATTGTTTGTCAGAAATAGAAAAAGGACATCAGATGCAATTTTGGCAATTCTATTGGTCGAATATTATTGATGGCGATTATCAATTGGAAGAATTTAACAAGCTCTATAACAAGAACAAGGAAAAGTACCCCGCGATGATGAAAACGATGTCTATCGCTTTTGAATATTTCAATACAGGAGTGCTTTTTATGGAAGATTTCAATAATTTCATGAATAGCAGGTAACAAAAAAATCCCTTTTTGTCGCTTTTCATCGCCAAGTTTGTATCCCTCAATTACACTATAACAGAACAATAGGATTGATTATCAAGGCCCTATCTATTACTTTATTTAAACACCTCTTCGCCTACAATGGAAAACTTGAAATCGGGATTTAAAACAATTATTATTACACTTGCAATCACCTTTTCACTTACAGGTTGCACCCAAATTATTAATGTACTGGATTTTATAGGAGTTATACCGCCATGGGAGCATAAGCTTGAGTTTCAACTTGGAAAACAAGCTATTGAAGAGCCATTCACATTTGCCGATTATTGCGAAGAAAAGTATGATAGTATATTCTTGGTTTATCCATATTTCAATACAGAGCGAACAGATTATACAACTCTTAGAATGTCAAAAAATTTAAGAAGATTATGCAATGGCAACACAAACTTTGAGACTTTATCCACTTTGCTTTTTATAAAAGACAGCAAAGTTGAGGCTTACAGCGAAATAGAACGCATAGATGCGGATTTTGCTTCAAGAGAGGTAGAAAAACATTATATATTCCCAATTGACCAAAAGTTTATAATGGACAAGGGAAGGAATATCCATGTTTATAATTAATAGTTACATAAACAAGGTTTCTGCCTATTATCAAATTATTCTGCAAAAACAAGATTCTCGTTGCTTACACGCACCATTACTGCACTGTCGGGACAAAAGCCAAACGGTTCTTCCGACTTGAATAAAAGGGTGTTGTTGCTGAATAATTCCAATGTCACCTCACAATCAGCATCCAAGAAGAAACGCCCTAAAGCCGTGTTTCCACTTATGGGAGCATATAAGCGAGCCTGTGGCAATAGCGTGCCATCGTCGTCATAGTCATACATCTGTATTCTTGCACCACCTAAAAACACACCGCCGGCAGTGAGCAATAGCGAATCGCCTTTTGCGCAAACTAATAAAGTAAAATTCTCCCATGAACAATTCTTTTCCCAAGCCCATTCACCTACAAACGGAGAGGGAACAATCCCTACTACATCAAAATTATTTTCAGCCGACACATCTGCATCGGGGACAAAAGCATTTTCTTTATATAAATCTACAATCTCATTTGAAAAGGCTGGATTATCGCTGTTCACACGTACAAGCATAGCACTATCCGGCCAATAATTTACCTCACCACTTATCTTGAACGTGAGCGTATCAAGCGATTTCAATTCAAAAACAAGAGGATAATATTCATTCTTTGGGTAGTTTTGAAACACACTAAAATATTGGTTCACAATTGTGCAAACAGCCTTATTCCCGTTTTTTGGCACCGCCATACAAGCCTGCGGTATTGCATCACCCCTGCTGTCATTCAGCGGGTTACCCGTCATATAAAAAGGTTCTTGTCTTTCCCAGTAGAATGCCACAAGCAGGGAATCACCTCGCTCACCAATGCGCACCGATATGTTCTGCACCGTATCATTTGCAGAAACATTCTCCCAATAACCAACGAACGGCGATGGAGTTATACCCGCTACATCAACTTTTTTCTTACCACCACAAGCAAAAACAGTTAATGCACAAATGATTAACAAAAACCTTTT
The DNA here is from genome assembly GCA_017631585.1 of Bacteroidaceae bacterium. GTDB lineage: Bacteria > Bacteroidota > Bacteroidia > Bacteroidales > Bacteroidaceae > HGM04593. The sequence goes on along the minus strand of JAGBSZ010000153.1, from coordinate 4,770 downwards.
CATAAACTATTTATTTAAATGTCTGCTTCTAAAAATAGTGTATAGTCGAACTTTAGCTCAAATATAAACATTAAGTTGCTAAAACACCAAATAAAACTCTGAACCACTTATAAATAGACCGGAAAATCATTCTATTTTCCTCACGACAATAACCATTCGGCAATTGGACTTCGTTAATTGAACAATTATTATTAATTTTGCAGAAAATTTTTAAACATGAGCAAAACACTTAAAGTAGGATTCGTTGCTATTTTACTGATTTTATCGGCAACAACAATCAATGCACAGAAATTCAATGCCAAGGATATTGTAATAACCGGACAGGCGTGGGGCGGTACGGATATGGAAAGGACCAGACCGAACCTGAAATCGTACGGCTATATGACATACGAGGCAAGTATCGGTTTGCAGACCAACCCTAACGACGGTTCGTGGTATTCACAGGCATACGGGTACCCGATACTGAATTTCGGATTCTCGGTAGCAAGAATGAGTAATTTCCGTTTCTATGACCAGACCAAGTTCCCCGACCTTTATTCACTGTACGGTTCATTCGAGCGTTCATTGTTGCGCCGTAAGATAATTTCATTGGGTTACCTGCTTGACTTTGGTGTCACATATAACCCGGGAAGATACAACCCTATAAAAAACCCGGGAAACGACTGGCTCAGCTCGCCTGTAATGGTATATTTCGGTGCCGGCGCATTCCTGAAGTTCCATGTAGGAAAACGTTGGGAAATTGGTGCCGACGTTATGTTCCGTCACTTCTCGAACGGCCGTTTGGCGTTGCCCAACGAAGCAATCAACGGCATTGGTGCTGGTGTTTTTGCACGTTATCGCCTGAAGGACTACGACTACACCGAATACAGGAATGGCACAATGAAAAAGCCTGATTTCGAGAGAGGAATGCAGTATGTCATTGCATTGGGTGGTGGCGTACACACCTGTATGGCAGAATGGATTACCTATGTAGAAAAAACAGAAGACCCTGCCGCAAAGAAAGAGGCAAACTCAAAGCTGAAGGCACACCCCAAGTTCTCAATCAGCGGTGATTTTATGTACCGATATTCAAGAAGATATGCTACCGGTGTAGGTCTTGACGTGTTCTACTCTTCAAATATGAAGGAGTTGAAGGAAAGTGACATAAAGTTATATGGTGAAGAAAGGGTTGCCCAATGCCCCGGATACTCACCAATATCAATTGGTATTGCCGTTGTACAGGAGGTTTACTGGAACAATTTCGCCATACACGTTGCAGTGGGAGCATACCCATACCGTCACAAAGGCGTGAACACTAATCTTGAAGAGAAAGACCGTGAGCGCGGATGGCATTACGAGAAGGCTGGATTCAGATACTATTTCCCGAAACTGGGCAACACATTCCTTGGCTTTGCAATCAAGTCGCACAGCATAAAGGCTGAATATCTGGAGTTCTCAACCGGTATCAGACTGTAAGAAAAACAAAAGAGAAAATTCCCGCGGGAATTTTCTCTTTTGTTTTTTATCAACGTCAATCTATTGAACTATATAAAAATAAACTTAAGAACGAACAACACCGCAAGAACATACATCACGGGAGTAATCTTCTTGAACTTACCACATAACACATTCAACACCACATAAGAAATCATTCCTAACATTATACCGTTGGATATTGAATATGAGAGAGGCATCATTATAATACATATGAATGCAGGTATCGACTCACTGTAGTCGCCAAAAGGAATTTTTACGATAGGCTCCAACATAAGCAAACCTACGATAACAAGCGCAGGAGTTGTTGCTGCTGCAGGAATAGACAAGAAAAGCGGAGAAAAGAACAAAGCGACAACAAAGCATACTGCAACAGCAAAAGCAGTCAATCCCGAGCGTCCGCCTTGAGATATACCGGTAGCACTCTCCACATAGGTTGTTGTAGTAGATGTACCAAGCATTGCACCGGCAGTGGTGGCAATGGAGTCGGCCATGAAAGCCTCTTTTATCCTGTATATATTACCATTCTTATCAAGCAGCTTTGCTTTTGTACATACACCGACAAGAGTTCCTACAGTATCAAAAAGGTCTATGAACAAGAATGTGAATACTATGACAAGCATGTCGAGAGAGAATATATTATCGAACTGGAACTTGCAAAAGATTGGCTCAATTGAATGAGGGTGCGACATTATACCCTGAAATTCTGTAACGCCGAAAGGGATACCTATTATCATCGTAATTATAATACCGAGCAATATTGCAGCCGGTATATTCATTACATACATTACACCCGTTATAATTATACCAATCAAAGCAAGCAGTGCCGGACCCGAAGTTATATCACCAAGCGCAACAAGAGTTGCATCATTATCAACAATCAACCCGCCACTCTGCAGACCTATAAAGGCAATAAAGAGACCTATACCTCCACCAATGGCATATTTCAGGTTCTTTGGAATAGCATTTACTATAGCTTCCCGCACATTGGTCAGTGTAAGAACAATGAATATAAGTCCCTCGATAAACACAGCCGTCAAAGCAAACTGCCATGAGTATCCCATTCCAAGACATACCGTATATACAAAGAAAGCATTCAGCCCCATTCCGGGTGCCAAGCCAAAAGGCAGTTTTCCCCAGAATGCCATGGCAAGACATCCCACAATGGCAGCCAACGCCGTTGAAGTAAACACAGCACCGGCTGGCATGCCTTCCAATTCACTGAACATAGCCGGATTAACAGCCAGAATATAGGACATTGTAAGAAATGTTGTAATTCCGGCAACGATTTCCGTTTTGACCGTCGTCTGTTTCGGATTGAATCCAAATAGTTTTTTAAGCATTGTTTTATCTGTTTATTTAATCTTTTTTAAAAATCAAAGCGCATATTTAACGACAACTGTAGGCATTGAACTTTTTCATAGTATTTGTCATTTGTTGTGCAAAAATAACCATGTTTTTTTAAAATAAAAAAATATGTAACAAGAGAGCGAGATAATATTCAGCAAACAAAACTTTTAACAACAAAAATAAAAGCAATGATATAACTGTTGACCCGGTGGCCTTGTCATATCGAACGAACCAGCGGTCGACGCCCGAAGGGGCTAAAGTCAATGTGAGATATCTGTTGAATTTAATTATGATATTTCTCCCTTTTGGTCGAAATGAAACAACTATGGCAATGGGGGGGGCAATATCTATATTATTACCAAAATTAATACATAATTAAGCTTCTCGCTCCACAATAACTGCAAGAATGCATATTCCAACATATTTTCACATGGATTTAATGTTTTTTATTTATCTCAAATTTGTTTTTATCACCTTTTATAATATCTTCGCCACAATTAAAGCATTTTTTGCCCTTATTAAGGCATATTGATATAAATAAATTTTAAAACTATGAAAAAAGGTCTGTTATTTGCCGTTATTGCTCTTTTCACATTTACAAATGCAATAAACGCTCAACAAAAGACAACACTCAGTGCAGAAATATATGGTTATCAAAGAGATATGGTCTATTTCGATTGTATCCAGACACCGCTGATTGCGCAGGAGTTCTACACAAATCCCGGAGAGGAGCATCTGTACAGTTTCGACTGTGACAGACTTGTATGTATCTCAATCAACGGACGCACCAACGTGTTGTTGCAACCGGGTGACAGTCTTCATGTAAATATCAATTACGAAGGAAAGAACGTTACCGTTGAGTATAGTGGTAGCGAGCGTGCTGTAAGCAACAACCGTCTGTTGGAAAACCTGAACAACATCAAACGCAGTCTCCGTTACAAGAACCAGCTTTTGGGTTGTGTTGCTCTCGACATCAAACCAAAAAGCAGAATCGACGATTCACGCATATTGATGGAAAAGGTAAAAGCCCTTGTAGAAAAAAGTTCAGCAAGCCAAGAGGCAAAGAACTACGTAATGGCTCTTACTGATTACGATGTATATCTCTCGTTCATCGAATATCCGGTGATGTACCAGAGTGTACGCGGTGTAGCGATAGACCAGCAGGAGATTGGCGACTACTGGAGCATCATGGACGGTTATGTTACACGTAAAGATACCGAAGCTATGAACTGCCCTGAATACGCAAGCCTTCTTATGCGTTATTGCTTCTATGCAAAAGAGAAAGCAGCCAATGAGAAGGGCGAAAAGTATGAGATGCCAAAGATGCTGGAAGACATGTATAAGGAAATTGCAGGTTTCTACGATGGCGAACAGAGAGATTTTCTGCTCTACACCCTGTTATGTAATTTCATAAGAAACGGTCAGGAGATTGAGAGAGCCGATGCCCTATATAAGGATTATATCGAAAAGTATAATAAGGACAATTACTACAAAAGTATCCTTGATTTACTTTTGCAATAATAACACACACTAAATGAGACAACACTTATGAGAAAAGCTAACCCGAAATTACAGTTTTTCTGCAAGGTAGCCATTGCCTTATTTGTAATTCTATGCAGCAGTACAGCCTTGCAAGCACAAAATACACAAAGTTGGAAAGATAAAGAGATTACCCTGCGAGTAAGCAACCAACCTTTGGGTAAAGTGCTGGAGATGGTAGCAGAAGCAGCCGGAGCCAAGATAACTCTACAAGAGGTATCTCTTTGGAACATAAACAAGGCAACAAGCATTGCAGTAAAGAACAAACCTCTCGATAAAGTCCTTGACGACCTTATCGGCGACCAGAATATAAAGATTCGCTACGAAGGCGACAATCAGATTATCGTGGAGCCAGACGGACAGCAGGAACATAGCAGCGTAGAGCTTAATGTTTCCGGATTGATTCTT
>JAGBSZ010000152.1 GCA_017631585.1 Bacteroidaceae bacterium | reverse complement strand
CCCCGCCTGACTGCTCGCTGACGCGGCAGTCCGAGACGGCGGGGAGAGACGTAGGTGTTTGGGATTCTGGTGCAGAGCCGTTTCGACTACAAAAAATCGCATAGCATATTTCGCCCACTGACGCGGGCTTCATATGCCTGCTTCCGTGTGCTCCTTCGCCTTCGGTCTTCGACCTGCAGGCTCGGCGCACCCGTCTTTTTTGCTTAACGTCTCCACTACCCATATACATGGTTGGATGGGGCGGGGCACAGGCGTTTACCCGCGAGAGGATAACCTCGTCGGTCTGTTCGCCTTCGGCTCTCATCCCGCCAAGGATATCGTCTCGCGGTTCACACGCCCGCGTTGTAAGCCCGCCGGGTTTCCCGGGCAGGCTTCGGAGTTATATTATGAAAATGTTAGATGACAACTCGGATTTACTGAAAGTGCTTCGCTGCGCTTTTGAGGTTTATGCAACTCTGAAATACGGTTATCTGGAATCGGTGTATGAAGCAGCTCTGGAATACGAGCTTTTGCAGGCGGGCTTTTCTGTTTCCCGTCAGGTTCGGATTCCTGTTTTCTACAAGGGTGTTGAGTTGAAGAAGGATTTCTATGCGGATATGGTTGTGAATGACTGTATTCTTTTAGAGTTGAAGGCTGTATCAACGATTACTCAGGCTCACGAAAAACAGCTTCAAAGCTATATGAAAAGTACGGGGATGAAGGAGGGTATGCTTCTGAACTTCGGGCATGTTAGGAGCTTACAGTGGAGGGTTTTCTCTCCATGATTTTTTGGCTGTATTTTGCGTACCTGCCGCGCCGCTCGCTAATCGCGGCGGCTTTTCACGGCAGGGGAATCAGGACGAGGGAGCGAGAAGCCGTCAGGCTTTCCGCGACCGAAGCACATGAACAGCCGATGCCGAATAAGGATGAGGCATGGGCGACTGAGAGCCGCAGGTTTTTGCGGGGTTGTAGAAAACAGAGCGGGGCGGACGGAACTGATGTCGAATGAAGCGAAGCGGATATGAGGCATGTGTGGAGTCCGGGAGCGGACTTTGGAAAAAAGTTCTCTCTGATTCTTCGAGAGTATTATATGGAATAATTTACAATTTATTTATTGGATTTGAATCTTTATGAGATTTCTAATCCTTTGCCAGCTTCATTATAATATGCTTCCAGCAGATACTAGATACTTGAGGCAGAGTATTCATCTGTCTCTTTTCTTTTATTTTGTGCATTCTGTAATCTAATCTACATCACAGACTCTATTTTTGTGTTAGAATAAGCATACCTTTTTCTTATCTGGTGGTAAATAATCTATTACAGAAATTTGTCATCTCATTTTACGGAAGAACAACACATGACACCAAAACAAGAATACGACAGAACCAAACCAGAAAGTATCGAGGCGTATTCTCAAAGATTAATCGGCAAAACCTTCTCAGAACTCATATATGATTATTTTCATGAAAACAAATGGGAAGTTCATGAAGCCACACCCGCATACAAAAGCAAAGCGAATAAAGGCGTGCTTGGAAATATTGTCGAGAAATACTTCTTCCGTTATGAGCCAAACTCATCCCCAGAACCAGATTTTCAAGAAGCAGGAGTAGAACTAAAAGTAACTCCATACAAAATCATTTCACATGATAGAAAAGTTGCCAAAGAACGTCTCATAATCAGCATGATAGATTACATGACTGTAGTCAATGAGACATTTGAAAACAGTCATTTTTGGAAAAAGGCAAAACTCATCCTCTTAGTTTACTATCTCTATCAACAGGAGATTCAAAATAAATTAGACTATCAGATTCATTATTCTAAACTCTTCACTCCGCCAAAATCTGACCTTCCAACAATCATTCATGACTTTGAAACTATCCTAAACAAAGTCAAATCTGGAAAAGCACATGAGTTATCCGGCTCTGACACTGTTTATCTTGAAGCTGCAACAAAAAGCAGTGATTCATCAATCAGACGACCACAGCCGTATAGTTCTGAACTCGCAAAACCTAGAGCCTTCGCCTTCAAGAACTCCTACATGACTTATGTTCTCAACTCATACGTCATTCCAGGCAAATCTACCTATCAACCAATATTACCTGCAGATAACACCACACCGTTTGAAGATTATGTGGTAAATCAGGTTGGGGAATACAAAGGAAAAACTGTAGATGAACTCTGCAAAATCTTTGGAATCACCTATGACAAACGCCCAAAGAATCTTGAATCGATGCTTGTCTTCCGTATTCTTGGAGTTAAAGGAAACCACGCAGAAGAGTTCGAGAAGGCAAATATTGTTGTGAAAACTATTCGTCTCGAAGAGGACGGGAAGATTCGTGAGAGTATGTCCTTCCCCGCATTCAAGTTTAAGGAACTTGTCGAGGAAGACTGGGATGATTCAACATTTGGAAACTACCTGAGAGATACACGTTTCTTCTTCATCGTTTACAAGAAAAACAATGCAGGCGAGTATGTCCTAAAGGGTTGTCAGTTCTGGAACATCCCTTATGACGATTTAGAAAACCATGTTCGAGTGGTTTGGGAAAAGACAAAGAAGGTTCTGGAAGATGGTTTGGTATTAACTACTGTTGGAAAACGTACATACAACAATTTCCACAAAGTCAAAGATGATGCAGTCTGTCATGTCCGCCCACATGCACAAAACAAAGATGATACATACGAACTTCCAACAGGCGGTAAATATCCAAAACAGTGTTTCTGGTTAAGAAATACCTATATTCAGTCTCAGTTGAAAAAAGAGTTCTTTGAGTGAGATTATTCTTTTAAGAAAATCTCATCCAGCGTTTTTGCCATTCTGGTAATCATTGGAACAACAAGAGCATTACCCATACAGAAGTACCGCATTCTTTTTGTCATTCCAGTGTTTGTCCAGTCGTCCTCGAATCCCTGGATTCTTTCTGCTTCACGTGGTGTGATTAAGCGGAGCTGTTTTGTTTGCGGATCCTCGATAACATGAGTACTGCGGTTTACGGATGCCTCAGAGGTAAGCATGGTTCTCGCCTGAGATTCCAGTGGGTCTGGGAAGGCTATTGCTCCCTCTGCATAATTGTACTGATGCCCAGTCTTACTGGTTCTCAAGAGTTTCTTTGCCCCTTTAAGGAACTTCCACTTCTCGAGATTTTCCCTTAAGTAGAACTCTTCTGGGACATTTGTATCTACAAATCTTGAGAGTGGAATTGGTTCTTCAAAGACAGGTATGACTTTTGATGTTGTTACCAGTCCGTTTCTCATGAATCCTGCGTTCTCAAATTCAAACTTGAATGATTCAGAGATTTCCCAAACATTTTCAGTCTCAAGTTTAACCATAGATATTTTGCCGAGTGGTTCAATTGGGAATGTTCTCGCGAAGAAACCCTTTGATGAGATTATCTCATCTCCTTCAAGTATGGAGGTTTCTTCTGAGTATTTTGTGGTGTTTTTGTATGCGAAGATGAAGACACGGCGTCTTCTCTGTGCCGCTCCGTATTCTGCGGCATTAATTACTCTCCATTCAACAGAATATCCGAGGTTGTTTAAGCAGGAGAGCATTACACCAAAGTCTCTTCCTCTCTGGGATGCAGGGGACTTGAGGAGGCGGTCAACGTTTTCTAAGAGGATGAATGGCGGGTGTTTTGCTTCGACAGTTTCGACAATCTGCCACCAGAGAACACCTTTCTTTCCTTCAATGCCTGTTGCCCCTGGAAGTGGGCGAGCCACAGAGTAATCCTGACATGGGAAGCCGCCAACAAGGAGATTGTGGTTTGGAATCTGGGTTTTATCAACGAGAGCGATGTCTTTACCTGTGTTTTCGTCAACATCTCCCCAGTGTTGAACGTAACAGTCATGAGCCCACTGTTTCTTTGCCCCTGGTTCCCACTGGGAAAACCATACGGTATGCCAATCCTTTGAGGCTTTTTCGAGCCCAAGCCTGAATCCTCCAACTCCGGCAAATAATTCACATACTGTTTTTTCCATAGTGGGTTATACTCCTAACATAGTTCGTGCTTTGTATTAATTATGGGATTTATAATCTTATAACCTGATTCTATTCTTGATTGCCCGCCGGAAAGCCCGCCGCGATTAGCGAGCGGCGCGGCAGGCACGCAAAATACAGCAAAAAAATCATGGAGAGTTAATCACTCTCCATTCAAGCCTCCGCAGGTTTCCAAAGTTCACTAAAAGCCCATCAGACATCCCTGTCGATTTCAGATAACTCTCAACCTGCCTCTCGTGAATCTTCGCGAGGCTTGAAACCGCTTTTAACTCAATCAGCAGAGAATCATTCACAACTAAGTCAGCAACAAAATTAGCATCGAGCAGAACGCCCTTGTAGTGCACAGGAATCCGAACCTGACGCTTCACTGAAAAGCCTGCTTCCTCTAATTCCAT
>JAGBSZ010000151.1 GCA_017631585.1 Bacteroidaceae bacterium | reverse complement strand
GAAATAAACCACATGACAGCAGGTCTAAAAAGTTATCATATGGGCAAATAAAACGACTGCCACCAATCAAATTTGATTGGTGGCAGTCGTTTTATTTGCCCATATGATAACTTTTTAGACCTGCTGTCATGTGGTTTATTTCCATAATCTTTTCATGAACATAATACTGTAATCTTCCCAATTGTACCATTGGTGACCACCTGATGAAACGTAGTATTCATGTTTATACCCATTGCGTTCAAGGTATTTATGATATGACCTTATTCTTGGATAGAAAAAATCTGTTTTACCTATCATAATCCAATATAGCTCAGGTGGTGTGGCAAACTGTATTCTTTGTTTCTTTTTCAGTTTTTTGAAGAACGACGAATGTTCACTGTGTTTTACAAAAGGGGTTACCATTGGAGAAAAAAGACCGATATATCCAAATATATCGGGGTGTGTAGCGCTAATGTGCAATGATTGCAATGCGCCAATTGAAAGCCCGGCTATAGCTCTTGAGTTCTTCTCGGGGATTGTTCTGTATGTGTTGTCAATCTTTTTTACAACATCATTTATAAAGGAGTATTCAACCCTACCATCATTCTCAAAGAAGGACTCTACAGCACCTTTGATACGTGATTTACCATAGTCCTCATCATCTTCGTGCTGGTTTGTGTTAGGCAGTACGATTATGCATTTTTTCATCAATCCGTTGCTCGTCAGGCTATCAATGTTCTCTATAAGTTTACCTTTGTTTATCCATGATGTCTCGTTCCCACGTGCACCATGGAGCAAATAAAAGACCGGATAGCGTTCGTTGCATAAATAATACTCCTGAGGAAGATACACAAACATTCTTCTCTCTTTTGGACCTTGGACTGAGCATTCATATATACACTCCTCAAGTATTCCTTGATAGGAGTACTCCTTATCCACTTTGGGATAATCATTGCTTACTATGTTTTTTTGTGTAGAACAGGCACAAAAGAGCAGAATAGTAACTAATAGGTGTATTAATCGTTGGTTTGACATCTTTTAATTGAGTCTTTGTACATTTGGATAATCTTTTCGGTGGAATCTTCTGCATTATACTTTTTTGCAGATTCTGCATATCTTTTGCTCATTTCATTCCTTTCGGCAGGATGTTCTATCCACCAATCTATTTTTTCGGCGAGCATACGCGAATCGGATTCAGTGAATAAACTTCTTTCATCGAGTGCGAATTGTTGTGTGGCAGAGAGCTTTCCTTTTGCAATTATAGGAACTGCGCCCTCCATGATTGCCTCAACACAGGATAATCCTTCAACTTCAACCCATGCACAATGTATGTACAGATATGCCTGTCTGATAATATTCTTTAATTCCTCACGACTATAAAAACCAAAACACGGGCGGTATTTAAGTATTCCTTCTTTCAATAACTTGTCTGCCTGTTTCATATACCTTTTCATGTATGGTCCTTTTCCTGCAAAATGCAACTCTATCTTGTCGGCATATTTTGAGAACCTCATTGCTTTCAGAAGAGTGTCCTGTGATTTTTCATAAGATAACCTTCCTATGCAAAGTAAAATTATCGGCTCTTTTTGTCGCACATGTGCAGGTTCTATGTTTGCAGGTATTTCAATACCGTTTGATATCACTCGCATACCTGATTTGAAACCGTTTGAAAGAAGATGTTGCTTTACGGTTTCTGTTGGGCAATGTACTAAAGCACAATGGTCATATACCGACTTCTTCCACCACAGTGTCACTATGTAATTCAAAATCTTGGCTTTACGCATGCCTAGGTTTGCCATAATGTTCTCTGTGAATAGATGGAATGTGCCAACGCAAGGTTTTTTCATTCTCTTAGCAAGTCTGATTACCTTTGCCTCTAATGGGAATCCCTCGCACAGATGTACTACATCCGCCCATTCGATTGCTTTACTGGCAATCTTCTTGTTGAAAGATGCGTATCGGAACCCGTTTGAATATATAATAGGCTCAAAAAATGGAAATTTGAAGTGTTTTAGAGGGTATTCCGGGTTTGAGCCTTCGGCATCATGGTTTTCACAAGCCATCAGTCTTACTTCAATTCCCTTTCTCTTCAATCTGTCAACAAGTGACAACACTGCGGTGCATATACCGTTGCCACGCATAAAGGCATTATTGCATACAATCAATACTTTCATAGTATATAGTTTGATAAAATTGTTATAGTTACGATGCTCGATTTCCGTTACTATATGTGTCTCCCTTTAATATAGTGATATGTGCAAGTATTTTACTCTGCTTTTACATGAATCGAAAATATGTACGGGGCGCGAAAATAGGACTTAAATCCTATTTTGTACCTGTTTTTTCTTATGAAATGCCAAGTAGTCTGAAAAATGAAAAATGAATCGGTAAAATCGGACTTAAATATCTTTCTTGAATTAATCAATCTTATTGTTAATCTTTTTTAACTAATAAAATTAGTTTGCTAACTAAAAAATATAGTTCTTTGCAGTGTGAACTAAAGAAAATAGTTTGCATCGACAATTATTATAGTTTTAATAACGTAAAAAACTCAATATCATGAAGAACTTGACAAAAAGAGAAGAGGAACTGATGAAACTCTTTTGGGAGAAGGGACGATTGTTTGTAAAGGAAATTATTGAATTACTCGATGAGCCTAAGCCGCATTTCAATACCATATCGACTATTGTGCGTGGGTTGGAAGCAAAAGGATATGTGGCGCACGAGGCTTTCGGTAATACTTATCGTTATTATGCTGCTGTGAGTGAAGATGAATATGGTAGGAGCTCTCTTAAAAATGTGGTCAACCGCTATTTCAGCAACTCTTATATGAGTGCAGTCTCGTCGCTTGTTCAGGAAGAGAAAATCTCTGTTGATGAACTTAAAGGCCTTATCGAACTTATTGAAAAACAGAAGTAAATTGTTCTTGTCATGACTGCTTTTCTGATTTTTGTGATAAAGTCTGCTTTTGCATTGGCTCTGTTGGTGTCATTGTTCATGGCATTTATGAGTCGTGAGACTTTTCACCGCTTAAACCGTTATCTGTTGCTTGGCATTGTGGTGTGTTCGCTTGTGTTGCCGGCTGTCAATATCGGTATAGAATCACCATTCTCACGTTTGGCGGCAATTCTGTCCGCGGATGATAAAATTGATATGGGTTTGTCACTTGATGATTTGAATGGATTGGAGTTCGGTGATATTGCAGCTGAATCTGTTGTCGGTGAAAGTATAAATGCAACACCATCTGTGGATGGCGTGCCGTTAGATTGGTTGTCAATCGTTTTTGTTATATATATAATCGGAGTGACAGTGCTGCTTGTTCGTCAGATTGTGATATATGTGCAACTTTTCAAAATAATGAGACGTGCGCGACCTGTCGATTCTTTGTTGTATGGTGTCGATGGCATAAAGTTACGTCTGCACGATGGCGAAGAGATGCCTTTCAGTTGGTTCGGTTGGGTGGTGGTCTCTTCGCAGGATATAAATGACGGTGCGCAGGAGATTCTTATACATGAAAGAACGCATGTCAATGCCGGGCATTCATGGGATATACTGTTTGTCGATGCTGTGATAATGTTTCAGTGGTTTAATCCGTTGGCTTGGATTATGAAAAACTGTTTGAAGGATATACATGAATTCGAGGCTGATGAGGCTGTGATAAATTGCGGTGTGAATACAAAAAGATATCAATATCTAATAATAAAAAAAGCCGTTGGCGAAAGGCTCCTAAACTCAATTGCCAACAGCTTTAATCACAGTTTAACCAAAAAACGTATCACTATGATGTGTAAAGAAAAATCAAAGAAATGGAAGTATGTAAAAGCTTTGTATGTACTTCCTGTTGTAGCTACTGTTGTGTGTTCATTCTCAACGGCTGTGAGTACTGATGCAACAGACAATGTAACAACTTCCAAAGGTAATGAAATTGCCGTGAATGAAACAAATGTATTCGGACAAAAAGTTGTTGAAGATTCTAAAATCTTCTTGCATTTTTCTTGGCAGGACCCGGACAATAACGGGAAACTCTGTATTATGCTCGAAGAGGATGATGGAAATGTCTATGGAAAGGTCATTGGAGCAACAGATGAGTTTGTGTCTGTGCGCGAAGGCTTTATGCCGGGCTATTTTGACCGTCCTATGAAAGAAGTTTCATTGAACGGTGATATTCTTACGTTTGCCATATATGCCGACGACGGCGAGTTTTATACAGAACCGTTGGGATGCGTTGGCTGTTTGAAAGGTCAGAAACTGCATTTTTCTGAAAGTGCCCCTAATGACGGGAAATACACGAATTCTGCATATTTCAAGGGGCGTAAGACCAAATATGTTCTTGATTTGGAAAATGGTGAACTTACGTCATATCAATATCCCTACCAAGGCGATACACTACGATTGAATAAGCTGGTCCGTAAATTTACCACCAAATCGAGAGAGGAACATAAGGTCAATAGAATGGTTGACGGGAATGGCGAAACAATTCATCAGGTGGTTGAAGAACAGCCACAATTCCCCGGTGGCGAACAAGCCATGAACGAGTATTTCATGAAGAATGTCAAAACCGATGTCGGTGTAAAATATGAATCTCCTATTGTGAGCATTGTTGTAAAGAAAGACGGTACAATAACCGATGCACGCTTGTTGCAAAGTTCGGGAGTTGAGGCAATCGACAACGAGGTTCTTCGTGTGGTGCGTTCAATGCCAAAATGGTCTCCCGGTAAACTCGGCGATGAGAATGTGAATGCATTGCATGTTTTCCCTGTCAATTTAACATTTCAGGTAAAGCAAGTGTCGGAGGTGATGGTTGTCACATATGGTGATAGGGATTTGCAGCCTATCAGCGACCTTGAAGTGAAAGTTGTACGCCATCAGGATAAAACGCCAAGTGTAGTGATGAATGATAATCTCCTTGTAGTTGTAAATGATTCTGTTTTCAGTGGAGATTTGGATTTCCCGGCAGATAGAATAGAGGCAGTATATGTTATGGAATTATCGCAATTACCAAAGAAATGGTACGACAAGTGTGAGCGACATGGCAAGGATGGTATTGTCTTTATTGACCTAAAGGAGGGTGAAACCTTGCCGGATGTTGGTTTTGTAAAAAAAGAGGTAAAGGCACAAGCAAAAGAAAATAGAGCTTCTGATAATGATAAAGAGGTTTTTATGGTGGTGGAGCAGCAACCCGAGTTTCCAGGTGGTATGCAGGAGATGATGAGATACCTTTCGCAGAATGTGAAATATCCCACAGTGGCACGTAACGCAAAAACGCAAGGAAGGGTTTTTGTTGAATTTGTTGTGCGTGATGATGGTTCTATCAGCGATGCAAAAGCTGTGGGAGGAAAGTTTTCTGTGGTCAATAAAAAGGTAACGGAATTTGACAGCAGATATGAAGAGTTGAACAATGAATTCAATTCACTACTGATAAAGTATAACGAATTTGAGTACAAATATTCAACCCTTATTAGTGATGATAAGGAACGTGAGGCTGTTAAAAGCGAATGGGAAAAATGCAAGCGCGAAGTGCAGGATGTAAAGGCGAAGTTGGCAGAACTTCTTTCAATGGAGAATGAATCGGATTCTGCCCCAGCAGACATTGTTGAACTTACAGAAATGAATGATGCCACAGTAGCTCTATGCAACGAGGCTTTGAGAGTTGTTGAGAGTATGCCGGCGTGGAATCCCGGTATGCAAGGTGGCAGAGCTGTTGCTGTTAGAATGACGTTGCCTGTTGCATTTAAATTGCAGTAATTTAAATGTTTTTAACACAGGCGACTGTCACAAAACAGCATCTCATTCGTCTTATGAATATAATGTAATAATTTAAAATAAAGTTTTAGCCGGTTTATAGAATTTGCCGGCAATAGGGTATGCCACTTGCCGATGCTGTAACGCATGTTGAAAATTAAGTAATCAGAATCCGGAGTGGCATATCCTTTTTATATTATTGCCAATATTTTATAATATTTTTATAATTGTTGATATATACATGAAAAAAATATCTCTTTTGACGATGGTGACTGTTGCCGGTTTGTTCTGTTCGGGATGTGCAATGTTTCATCTCAATGTCTATCAGCCGAATGGTGGATACACCACCAAAGTTGTAACACAATGGAGTTCATTTGGAGATTATGATGTAAAAGGTAAGACTTTTTCATTGTATCCTGCAAATGACTCAATAGCTTTGAACGACTTGGATTTTAATGGGTTTGCAGCATTGATGGAGAGGTCTTTGGCTTATTCAGGTGCTGTGAAAGCAAAAGAGGGACAATGCCCTGATATGCATGTTCTGTTGGATTACAAGACATTCTCCGACTCTTATATTGAAGAGACGTTGCATGACGACTGCCCGTCTGTTTTGTCGTCAAACGGTTATATTTCGCCGACTTATGCATATAGGGCAAGTCTGGGTATAATAACAAAAAGAACAGTGTATAATCACTATGTGAATGTATGTGCTTTGGGCTGCAATGGAACAGAATCCCCTGATACTCTATGGAGAGTAAGCGTAGCCTGTCTCGGCACTTTCGAACAGTTGCATGAGGTAATGCCGTTTGTTGCTTACTCTTTAAGAGATGAATATGGAAAAAGTTGCCGTGAAATCAAGACAGATGAGGTTGTTGATGTCGATTATATGTTCAGACTGTATTATAAGAATTTCCTCAGTCAATCAAATGTAGTGGAATCTCCTGTATGCGAAAATAGTAATGATAATTTTCAAATTGCCTTTATTGCAAGATATAGTGATGAGACATTCGTGTGTATAAGAAAAACGGGTAGAATAAAAGGTCACTATTCTTTTGGACCATTAATCTATCTTGAAGCAAACGGAAACAGGTATAAAGGTACTATTGTAAATTCCGACTATACTTTAGGTGACAAGATCTGGAATGAATTTGGAACAAGATACTTTGTCTTTAAATTTATGGTAAATGTTTTGCGCGAAGAAACTATCAGTGTATATGACGAAAACGAGCGTGGCGAAGCAGGTATGAAGTGGTTGGTATTTGAATAAGGAATAAGAATGATGTATATTGTGTGACCCTATGAAAAAACTAATTTTAACCTTAATCGTTGCATTTGCCACAGTATGTGGCTTTGCACAGGAAATCAAGAGTGTTGACACAAAATTTGAAGACTACCAATTGGTTGCGACATTTGACGATTGTCTGTCACTGTTGCAACAGGTAGGATATAATATGTTTGTCTATGATATTTCGACATTGAAAGACAAGGCAACATTTGTTGAGTTCAGTGTGAGGGAATATGTGAACGGTAATTTGGTGGATGAAGAACATTCGCATCAACATAAAGCAAAATTAATTTATCGAATAAGTGAATTCAGTGAGGATGACCAAAAAGTGATAAAGGCAGCGGCAATTGCAGAT
>JAGBSZ010000150.1 GCA_017631585.1 Bacteroidaceae bacterium | reverse complement strand
TTACAACACCCGAAGATACTTCTTTTGTAAAGAACGACAGTCTCTCATTCTCCTTTAATGCAATCTTTGTCTCTTCAGGGGATGTGGCTTTGAAACAGAATGCCTATGCTTCTGTGCGTCTTGATTATGCTGACAGTACGGTTTATACCAACTCTGTGTCTGTTGATACAACAGGCTTGTATCTCCTTTCTGCTCCGCGTTATTCGGGAGACAAACTAAAATCAATGTCGGGATTTGTCTATTATACCGACAACGACAGTACTGCCAATTCGTTGTTGCTGTTGAGTGACCTCTCACTTGTGAGAATGCATCAGTCCGTAAAAAAGTAATCTGTAAAAAATGCTCTATCTTGCAAGGTTGCTTCATGCGTGCGACGGAGATTTGTTGCGTAATATGGTTGTTCTTGTCAAGGATGGCTGTGTAAAGGATATTTACTCCTTTGCCGGAGAGACGCACTCCATGATATTGGTTGATGAAATTTTTATTTCTATAGTTCCTTCTTTAAAATTGGTTAATGAGATAAAGAAAATCTCCCACCTTGAACCGGGTGAGAGATTATATGCTTATGGATTAGATGATGCAGGTGTACTGCATCTGCTTGCATAATCAATATTTTCTTCTTCTGAACTCGCTGCATACAATGGCTGTTGCTACAGATACATTGAGGGATTCAGAGGTCTTGCATCCTGCAGGGTAATTGGGTATCAGCAATCGCTCGTTTATATGCTTTTCGCACTCTTTGCCTATTCCGTTGCCTTCGTTTCCCATAATTACAAGTCCGTTCTCGCTCAAAGGGTGTGAATAGATGCTTTCTCCGTCAAGGAACGTTCCATAAACCGGGGCTTTTCCGTTCAATGAGGCTATCATGTCGGGTAGATCAGTGTAATGAACTTTTACTCTGCCTATTGCTCCCATTGTAGCCTGCACTGTTTTTGGGTTGTATATATCCACGGTTCCGTTTGAGCAGTAGATGTTCTTTATTCCGAACCAGTCGGCAATGCGTATTATGGTTCCCATGTTTCCCGGGTCCTGCACGTTGTCAAGAGCCAGGCATAATTCGCGTTCCGGTGCTGTGAGGTCTGTCTTGTGGAACTGTTGCTTGAAAACAGCAAGAACTCCCTGTGGAGTGCGCAGAAAACTTGCTTTTTTCATCTCTTCCTCGCCGGCAATGATTATTGCTGTTCTTGTATTCAACTTATGGCTTTTTAACCACTCTTCGGTGGCTATGATGCTTGTGGCTTCAATACCAAGGTCTAAAAGGTCCTGTACGGTTTTGCCTCCTTCTGCAACAAAAAGCCCTGTTTCCTTGCGGAATTTTCTTTGTTCGAGCGATTTTATCTGTTTTAACAGCGATTTGCTTATCATAATAGTGAGATTCTTTCGTTAAAGTGCTGCAAATCTACCTTAAATCTTTCATCTTTTTACTATATTTGATATAAAATATCGAATATACTTTCACTCGCTGTGAAAAATAATGAAGCAAGCTTCTTATTTCTCGCTCGTTTATTCGTATATTTGTAGGAATTTTTAAAAATTAGGTGTATTGATGCCAATAAGGAAATTGACATATATCATTCTATGCGTCTTTATGATGTTTTCATGCTCGGTGAACAAGTTTATTCCCGAGGGTGAGTATCTTCTTAAGGACGTAAAGATTGTGTCCAATACCAACGCGTCGAATGTCACAAAAGCGCGTGATTATGTACGTCAGATGCCTAATGCAAAGTGGTTCAGTCTGGTGAAAGTGCCTCTTTATACTTACGCCTTGTCGGGACGTGATACAACATTGTGGATAAACAGGGTGCTGCAACGTCTTGGAGAGGCACCGGTGGTGTTCAGTGAGGAACTTGCCGAACGTAGCCGAAGAAATTTGCAACAGATGCTTGTTAATGATGGTTATCTGCATGCAGAAGTTG
>JAGBSZ010000149.1 GCA_017631585.1 Bacteroidaceae bacterium | reverse complement strand
TGGGACTTGGGTGGAGCGCCATATGAGCAGACCGAAGAGGTTAAACGCTCATACGCAAACTCACCACACCGATTCGTTGAGAAGTGGGATACCCCTATTCTGCTTATTCACGGCGACCGCGACTACCGCATACTCTCATCGCAGTCAATGGCAGCATTCAACGCGGCACGCCTGCGCGGTATCCCGGCACAGCTGTTGCTCTTCCCCGACGAGAACCACTGGGTACTGAAACCACAGAACGGTATTCTATGGCAACGCACATTCTTCGGTTGGTTAGACAAATGGTTAAAGAAATAAAAAAATCAACTAAACAAATAATCAAATACTATAAAAAATGAAAACTACGCTTAGAGATTCGGCATCAATGCGCTGGATAGCATTGATACTTTTGGCTTTAGCCATGTTCTGTTCACACATTTTCATGGACATACTCTCACCTATCAAAGACTTGATGCAATCGACCAGGGGATGGGACTCTACAGCATTTGGTACAATGCAGGGTTCTGAGACATTCCTTAACGTATTCGTATTCTTCCTGATATTTGCCGGTATAATCCTGGACAAAATGGGAGTACGTTTTACAGCATTGCTTTCAGGCGCAGTTATGCTTATTGGAGCAGTTATCAACTGGTATGCTGTTACAGAAACATTTATGGGCAGTTCACTTGAGACCTGGTTCAACAACAATTTGAACTACATCCCCGGCTTCGATGAATTAGGCATATCTCCTTTCTACAGAGGCATGCCTGCATCGGCAAAACTATCAGCTGTGGGCTTTATGATATTCGGTTGTGGAGTTGAGATGGCGGGAATAACAGTCAGTCGCGGCATTGTAAAATGGTTCAAAGGACGCGAAATGGCAATGGCTATGGGTTCTGAAATGGCATTGGCACGTTTAGGAGTAGGAACATGTATGATTTTCTCCCCCGTAATAGCAGCATGGGGATGCGATATAGACGTTTCACGTTCAGTAGCATTCGGTGTTATCCTTCTACTCATAGCGTTCATGATGCTTATTGTATATTTCTTTATGGACAAGAAACTTGACGAACAGACAGGAGAAGCAGAAGAAAAGGACGATCCTTTCAAGATTGCAGACCTTGGCAAGATTCTGACAAGCAGTGGTTTCTGGCTTGTTGCACTGCTTTGTGTTCTCTATTATTCGGCTATCCTTCCTTTCCAAAAGTATGCAGTTAACATGTTGCAATGCAACCTCGTTTTCAAGGAGCTGGATCCCAATTCCTTCTGGGCTGGCGATACTGTGGCAACACTTCAGTATGTAATAATGCTGATTATTGCAGGTGCATCATTCGCAAGCAACTTCATGAAAAAGAAGAGCAGTGAAATCGCATGGAGCATGGTTGCAGTAATATTCCTTGTTGCATATTGCTACATGGGTTATGAACGCCAGAGCGCATCTGCCGTATTCGCAGTATTGCCACTTCTTGCAGTTGCCATTACGCCTAAATTGGGAAAATATGTTGACTACAAGGGAAAAGCGGCATCTATGCTGGTAATAGGTTCAATTCTGTTGATTCTTTGTCACCTTACATTCGCATTCGTTCTACCTATGTTCAAAGGCAATGCCATCGGCGGATTCCTCGTTGCATACATCACAATACTTATTCTTGGAGCCTCATTCTCATTGGTTCCCGCATCATTATGGCCAAGTGTTCCCAAGTTGGTGGATTCAAAGATAATAGGTAGTGCATATGCATTGATTTTCTGGATACAGAACATCGGCTTATGGCTTTTCCCCATGCTCATTGGCAAGATTTTGGACAAAAGCAATCCCGAAATCATAGAGAAACTTGCAAACAACACCATCACACCTGAGCAGGCAACTGTATCATACGATTACACAGCACCGCTCATAATGTTGGCAAGCCTCGGAGTCGCAGCACTCATAATCGGTTTAATATTGAAAGTCGTTGACAAAAAGAAAGGTCTTGGACTTGACGAGCCAAATGTCAAAGGATAAGAAATCATAATCAAACAAAAAAAGGCAACTTCATGAAGTTGCCTTTTTTTGTTTCAAAGTATTATCAGAAAGTAACGGGCAGCATGAATGAAACACGCACTGCCTTACCATTTTGTTTACCGGGAGTCCATTTAGGCATTGATTTTATCAACCTTATAGCCTCTTCATCACAACCGTAACCAATACCTCTTCTAATTTTGACATCGCTCAATGAACCATCACGTTCAACAACAAATGCCACAATTACTTTACCATGAATATCCTTAGCTTTTGCTTCTGCCGGATACTTACGGTTCTCACTGATGAATTTCATCATCTCCTGCATACCTCCCGGGAACGAAGGCTGCTCACTGACTATCGAATAAACAGCATCATCCTGTTCCTTTGATTGTGAATAGGCATTGACAGATACGAATGCCATAAAGAAAACGATTAGAAAAAGCTTTTTCATAGTTGTAGAATTTAATGGTTAATAATTTTATTTTTTCTCTACGTTTTTGATGAATAACTCCTGAAGCAACTCCTTATTCAATTTATTTTCGTTGTTCTTATTGATATTTTCAACAACATCATTGATATAAGTATCATAATCCAACTCAAGAACGATATAATTGGTGAACTGACCATTCTCGCTCTTGCTCCATTCGTCACATACGATGTTTGCACCCGAAATTGTTTTCTTGACAACAATCTTGCACTGTTCTTCCAGATAGCTTTTTGAGATTCCATCCTTACCCTCATTGAGAACAGATGTATATTCCTCAGTTGTGCTTTCAATACACTTTTCCAATACAGCAGCCAAATCTGCAGACGCAGTAGTCATTGCCTTCTTACGGGCAGTAGTCTCACTGTCCGATGTTCCCGAAGCCCATACACGTATAGCATTTTCTGCTTTTAAGCAATCACTGCACGGCATAACAAAAGTTTCAACATTTGTCTTGAGCTGTTTTTTGGAACTGCATCCCATAGCAAGCATAGCAGTCAGTATGCATGCAAAAATCACAAAACTCTTTTTCATGGTTTTTTAAAGATTAATTTTATTCAACTTATTGGGTAATTCTCTCTTTGCTCTCTTCATGACTTCCCTTATACACATCGATATGGTCTCCTCTACCGTATTGTGTTCCGGTGCAAGAACTTTTACATTGTTCAAGCTATATTCTGTAAGCAACTCCTGTGTCTGGTTATTATATATCTTGACAATGAGCGTACAATAACAGGTATTAAGATTATATACACCGCTGACAACCTCTCCCATATCAAGTTGTGTTGAAATATCGACGAAGCAATCGGCGATATCAGGGTCTTCTGAAATCTTGAAATATTTTTCAGACAGAATATTGCTGATATGTCTTTCAATACCTTCGAGATCGTGCTGGTCATTGAGATTTATAAAAGCTGTTGTAGCCCCTTTTGATAGCGTAACAGTAACCTTTGCCGTCGGCAAGTTATCACTTCCGACAAGTTCTCTGTAACTGTCGGGCAATGAATTTATAAAACTGTCATCGACAGAAATGCGTATCTCCTGAATTTTCTCATTCGACAATATATTCGTTATATAGAACTCAGCCGTGCCGTTGTAATCGGTTGCTATTGATGGTGTGATAGCTCCATCACCATTAACGAAGACAGCCTTAAGCTTTACATTCGGAACCACCTCGCCATTCTTGGAAAGACATGCCGCCACCGGGATATTCACATTCTTGAATGTCTCAGCCTCAATATTGGCAGTATTTGTTGTTATAGCCATCCCGCTGAACACATTAATGTACGCAGTGTAAAGCTCTGCAGGGATGTTCATACCATCTTTGCTAAGATTCAAGAATGTCCATGGCTCGACAATTTCAAGTCCTTTGGCATATAGCAATGTCGCTTGTGGGAGATTCATCTCCGCCATAGCATCATGACCTTTCTGAAGGTAATCAAGACCTTTTTCGACAGCCTCTTTTCTACGCGCTTCGACATTCTTCTTGTAAAGTTTCTTGTCCAAAGTACAATATATATAGTATTTGCCATCTCCGGTATGACTCTCTTTGATTTCCACACCTTCAATCCATGCAACCATTGAATTCTTTATCTTTTCCTCGAACAACTGGCGTGATTTTCCATCCAAATCAACGGTCTGCATAAAAGCCTCGCTATCAACTTTTGTTGCAATCTGTGATGCTATGTCAGCATACGCGTTTGTCTTTGCAATGTCAATATAATCTCCAATTTTCGTTTCAGCCATACCTATACCGATGTACTCTTTATCGGAAATCGGGCGTTTGGAAACCCAAGAGGGAGTCTGTGCCAAAGAGATGACAGTATATGAAATGGCAACCAATATGAACAATATGTATCTTTTCATAATATTAAAATTATTCTATAGATAGAACAGTTATCATTATATTATAGCCGGAAGTAATGAAACGTGTCTCCACGCCTACTTCGTATAGAGCATCAGAGAGCATGCCTGCAAAACGGTCGGCATTCATTCTCTTGTTGTTCTTGTCAACTCTCGGTATCTGTACATGGTCGAAGATTGCTGTTTCGTCAACAATATCTTGAGTATTGTAAACACCGTTATATGCATTTTCTGCCAACCAGTCCTGAATTACATCAGATAAACGAAGCCCATTCTTGCAACGGTCACGCAATGTCACCATAGCATCATCGCTAACGTTTACTTCAATCAGTCCGCTCGCCGGCTTATCATAGTTCTTGACTATCTGCTCCAAAAATCCGGGCAACTTGTCACTGACAACCTTGGCACATATCTGACTAAGGTTATTGCTGTCATACATCATGCTTATGAAGTTATCGTGTCCCCAATTATCACCGGTTGCAGTTTCGTAGGCATCCACTATGATAGAAATACCATTGCTGTTTCCGCTTGACTGTTTGTTCAGACGAACCTCCACATATACATCAGCATCGGAATTGAGCACCAATTGTCTGTCATTTGAATTTGCCACATTTGCATTGTCGGCAAACTGCACCCTTCGCTTCGTACCGCTGGTTACAGCCTTGAAACTCTTAGTCTCAATGTCATGTTTCTGAAAACCTTTTTCAATTTCTGCCACAGCGACACTCAGTTCCCAATCGTTCTTCAGAATGTTTTCAAAGCTTTCGCTCTCATCATTCTTGAACGGCACAACCATTATTCTTGGTCGCGGTGCCGTAGATTCACGGGCAACTCCTGCACCGGCATATACGCCTGTATTCTTTTGCACATCCTTTATCAAGGCTTTCAATCTGATAGTTATGTTGAATGTTCCCTGATATTTGTTCCCCATTTTCTTTATTTTATCAGACTCCTTTACATCAACAACATAGTTCAAACAACGTTTGCTTGTGTTGAAAAAGGCATTCGTATAGCTCGGTTTTTCGCTTCCGAGCAATCTTATACCATCGTTCACATCCTCGACACCATCAAAAAACAATGTGTGGAACAACGATTCTATCGCATTCTGTTCTACATCCTTTTTGTTGGCAGAAATACCTGCAGAGAGAAACGTGGCATTCATGCCCTCTGTTGAGACAATAGAGACATCCTTGATATAATCCTGCGCTGAAATATTTGACAGGAACAACAAGAACGTAACAATAAATGATATTCTCTTCATAAATTAATTTATTTTTTAATTATAACTTTCAAAGGTCTGGCATTCGCATCACCGGCATCGACATTCTCTATATAGCGTTCCATTGCTTTCATGACCTCTTTGCCACCCTTGTTAATCTTGCATTCGGCAACATCTTTATGAACAGTAACAACCGTCAACTCACCAATTTCCTGGACAATCTCGGTACCTACCCTTATTATTGTTTCAAATATTGTAAACTTGTCGCCATCACCAACTCCGTGTGCCTCACCGATATTTATAAAGCAAGCAGTCATTTTGTCTTTATTGACAGTATAATCCTCGGCAAAGACATTTCCTTTTAGTGGAAACTCATCGTTCACCAATTTCTTTATATCATTGTTGATATGCTTGAATACCTTCTGTTTTGCCTTATCGGGAGTGTTAGCCTCTCCCGAAGCTCTACCTGCGAGAAGACCGAGAGTAGATGAGCCTAATCCTTCTGTGATTTTTCCAACAGGAGGAGGTGTGTGTTTGAATGTTTCTGTCACAACTGTGGTATTCTCCTCCAAATCGATGATAGAAACAGTATAGACAAGAATACAAGCATAAGATACAGTACCTTCATATTCTTGCTTTGTAACATCACAGACTGAGACAGCACCCTCCAATGCGTATCTGTTAGCTTTTGTCTTTATATTGCCGGCATTTGAGCCCACATCATATATAGCATTCGAGCTAACACGGCTGACACTCTCCTTATCAATCATTTTCTGCTGACTCGCATCGAGCATTTCAAAACGTTCTGTCTCATTAAATGCCGATATGACCATATTCTTTACAGTAATAAAATCCCCCTCGCTAACCTCTGATGATCTTGTAAACTGATGTACTATCAGACGCTCTTTCTGAGCATAAATCGTTGCACATGTCAAAAAAGCAACAACTGTAAATAAAAACTTTCTGCCCATAGTAATATGTTAAATGATTAATACATTTTATTTATAGTTTAGCCTTGGCTTCCTCAGAACCTAATTTTGCTGCCTCTTTAAATGCCTGACGCGCTTTCATGGCATTTTTAGCAATACTTCCACAACCGCTCTCATAGATAACTCCTATCATATATTGAGACTTGGCACTGCCTGAAGCCTTGAATCTCTTTACTGCCTCCACGCCGTTGTTTGCTTCATAAGCTTTCATACCCTCCTCGTAATTAATATCTTTCACAACCGGAGTAGCCTTTTTTTGAACAGGTTTTGCCTGTGCCGGTTTCTGAGGTTCTGACTGTACGGCAGTCTTTGGTTCTGCCTCGTTCTTCACTTCAGCCCTTTTCTTGGCATCAATCTGTTCATTCTTAGTCTCGGTAACCTTTTCAGTTGCCTTATCACCACCGGCAAAATAGAAATAGCCTACTACTGCAACTACAATCACCAATATTACTGCAAATATTGACTTTGAAGTTCCACCACCGTTTGACTTTTTCTCCTCTTTGGACATAGTCAATGGTGTGCGACCGCTTAAAGAACCAACACCCTTGCTTTCTTCTGCCTGCACCGATTGTTGCTGCTGTTCTTCCCTTTTGCTGCTTCGGAACAATGCCATTATATCATCCTCGATTTTCGTGGCAGACTCAACGACATTCAACTCTTCGGCCTTACGCTTCATAACCCTTTCACCGGCGACGCCTATATTGCCGTTTGTAGTATATACCAACTCCTGAAATGCCAAACGATATTCGTCCAGAGCTTTCTTTTCACATTCAGTACATCTATTCTTTCCGCTTACAAGGCAATCGGAACAGATTGTCTTCTGGCATTTAGGACAACGTGCCTTATTACCGTTATTCAATGATTTTCCGCAGACTGTGCAGAATTCCGGTGCTGCCTGCTGATGTATAATTGTATTGTTGGTATTGGTAACATTGTTACTGTTGCTTGTGCTTGTACTACTGTTTCTGTTTATAACATTGGTATTTACATTCTGTGTATTGTTGGTTGTCGTACTTGAGCAGTCATTAACAGTAGTAGTACTTTCATTGTTTACTGTAGTGTTATTTGTTTTGTTGACACTACCCATTATATTACTGCGTGATATTGAATCTTCGTTACTTGCAGAAAGTGCATCAGGATTCACATCAAGAGTACCTGCCACACCTCCTTGTCCGGCAGGCACAACATTTTCTTCTTGTGGCACAGTAGCTCCACAGTTCAAGCAGAACGATTCGTTAGGTTTTATAATTGCGTTACATTCAGGGCAACGTCTTTCAGATGTACTCATAATCTTATTTTTTTTGTTTCTTTAAAATTTTCTTCAGTTTTCTCGGGATGCGTTTCATCTTTTTGATGCATTCACTCTCCGGTTTGCTGTTATCGATGAATATATTTCTGTTCAGACCGGGCAATATCTTTTTGGGAATAGTGATTGCCTCACCACTTTCCGAAGTTATCGACTCAACACAGAAATATCCGTTCTCTTCAGTATCGCCGTGCAACACAACGGTGGTTCCAGCCAATGAACATAGGAAAGCATCATTCTGTGGCAACATTCCTGCTCTGTATATCACATACTGTTCCTTGCTCTCATCGCATCTGATATATGCAACTTCGCCTTGCGATTTTGAGCCGTCGTCAACGACATCAACAGTTATTTTACCTCTTATAGTTTCCATACTCCTATTCTTTTACAGGCTGACCATTACAATAGGTTTGCACCGCACTCCTCACAGAAACGTGTTCCTGGCTCACATGATGCGCCACATTCCGGACACACATTCGCAGATTTACTTGTAACAGGTTGCTGTGCCGGCTGAGTTTGTTGCTGCACCGGCTGATTATATGGCTGCGCGTTTGCATTTGGCATACCTGTATTATTGCGGGTTGTGTAATCAAGTGCCCTGTCGTATGCAGTATCCATTCTCTGCTCCTGACGACGGATACGCTCATCACGTTCACGCAATTGGTCCTGACGGTCATTCAACAAATCATTGGCGCGACGCGCATCCTCTCGTGCCCTTTGTGTCTCATGATTGTTCTGAAATGCCATTTCCATCATTCTGGATACCATCTCATCATGTTTCGCACGCTCTGCATCGACACGTCTGTTAGCCTCCTCCATTGCTTCGACATTATACCTGCTTCTTGCGTAAGCAACTGCTCCTTCGCCACCATTCAACGCAAAAATCTGTCCCTCGCTCATGTTTCTGGCATTTTCCCATTTCAGACGTTCTGTTTCCTGAGCATTCCTCATACGTGCCTCTTCCAGTCTTGCCTCATGTTCTCTTTCATTCTGCTTTGACTGCTCCTGAGCTCTCTGCATAGCCATAAACTGCTCGAACTGGGCAGCATCCTCCTCGCGCTCCAATTCGCTGCGACGTTTGTCATCATTGAAGGCCATGTCCATTTCGCGTTGATTGATATCAAGTTGCGCATTGGCTACAGCCTGCTGCTTCTCAAGTTCTTTATAGAAGCGTGCATCCTCATAATCGTCCTTTATAGCGGCTACTTCAATCTGTTTCTTTGCCAGTATAACAGCCTTGTCAGCCTCGCCTTCGAGCCTGATGCGTTCAAATTCAATGCTGTCACGCAGCTGCATCATTGCAAGCATTGTACCGCGCTTGTATTGGTTCTCTTTCAACTTGTCGCGCAGAGCCAGAATCTCTTCCTCCCTTACAAGTCCGGTCTTTACAATCTCTGCGAGAGCTTGCTCACGTTCATTGTCACTTTGTGCTTGACTGATGATACGCTCGTTTGCCAACAGATATTCAAACTTCTTTAATTCCTCCTCGTGAAGGATGTTATCCTTGTTTATCTCTGCCAACTCACGTTTAACATCCAATTCAGTGCGTGCTTCGTGAATTCTCTGACTGTTTTCAGCATCGGCAAGCCTGTTCTTGAAATCGTTTGTACGTCGCAGATAATCAAGTTCCTTTTCTGACAGATACATTTCACGGCTCAAGGCATTAAAACGTTCTATATCTGCATTATCCGCTGAAATTTCAACAATTCTTACAACAGACAATCCGAAAAGTGACTCGGGCAAGTTGTTTAACAGCACCTTGACCTTATCACATAATTCTTTTGATATACGGCATGCCGAGAGTTCCTGCTCATACAAGACCTCCTCGATAGATGTACGCACAATATCAGCTATCTCATCAAGAATATTGGCTGTGTTGAGTTGTTTCTTGTCAGTGAGGAAATGGGTTATAAACTCCTCCTTGTCTGCAATATTGAAATACGCATTGAAACCGACATTCAGCACTCCGAATTGTGTAGCGACCTTCATCGGTACAAAATTCTTGTACTCTTCGGCACTGTTCTGCTTGGCACCAACAAGCATCGGGAATGCTTTATCCAAAAGAATGACAATAGAGAAACTTGCACCTTTTCTTGCATTCTCCAGAATAACATTCTGTTGTGCCACATGTGGGTCAACATCCTCTGTTGCAGAACTATTGTCATTTACTTTCTTGCTTGAGAACAGACCGGTAATAAAACTCCATATTTTATTCTTATTCTCACCGCTGTTATCCACAGGTGTATTTGCAGTCCTTACAAAGTCATATGTACCTCCGCTGATGCTTGCAATTGTAGCACCGTTAGCGCGTATAAAAGCAGTTGTTCCTTCCTGGATTATTACACCTTTTATATTATTGTAAGAATAAAACTCTGCTTCATCAATTATACGTGCAACCTGTCCCGGCAATATATTCCACAAGATACGGTCTTTAACCTCTGATATATCCTCGTTCTTTTTTATTTCGTTCTTTTTCTCTTCAGCATTCACATTGCCATTTTCCAATTTATATCCGCACGAGGTACAGAACTTGGCACCCTGTCTGAGTTCTGCATTACACTTTGGGCAGACATTATTCTTCCCGGCAGCCGGCACAACCTGTTCAGCTACTTTTGTTCCGCAAAAGACACAGAATTTTGCACCCGGTTTCAATTCTTTGTTACATTTAGGGCAGTTCATAATATTATATTTAAAGTTATTTACTTGTTGTTACATTTGTCACATCTCCGTTCACCGACGATGTCACTGAAAGATATGCAGGTATTTCCGCATCCTTATCACTCATCACATAATTGAATTCAAGTTCCTGATGACCGTCGGCATATCTCTTCTTGAATATACTGTCGATATTGCGCGGTTCAATACCATATTTTGCATAAAGCAGTTTGTTTACTTTATCATGTATCTGCAATATATTGTTGTCAACCGCATTACGTACACGTTCCAACAGCGAACTCTCTTCTCCTTTACATTTTACCTCTTCAACATAGCATCCCACTGCAACGTCCTTTTCATGGAACGGAACATTCGGGGAAGCAGCCTTATCCAATGACACCTTTTCCCTTGGCACCCGCATAGCCATAAGAGGATCGCCATAAAGATTGAATTCAGTTACGGTAAGGGCGGCTCGCAAGTCTCCGGCTCGGCATGACTTCAACACGAAGTAGCGTGCAAGATAAAGTGCTTGTCCTGCTGTAGCACCCTGCATAAGTGCATTCATATAATATTTTGCCATAATATCGGCATACGAGATTCCTACATTTGCGCTGTCATTCTGGTCAACAGCACCCCATGCTACACGTGAAGAGCCGACAAACGCCATAGTCTTGTTGTGTATTGACGACAACATCATACTATGATTCTTGTCAAGTCCTATAAAACGTGCACCATAACAAGCCTCGCTTATGACAAAATTAGGATTCTCACATTTTGTCAGATGCTCAGGCTCTATAACAGGAACAGTCTGATTTGTTCCATATATTGCACCAAAGTATCCTCTTGAACGTACAGCATTTCCACCATGAAGATTGTAATAATACAATTGCGCCTCGGTGTTGAAAACCTGATGTACATTCTCATTATAAATCATAGGTGAGAGAATCATCCTTCTATAATAGTGCTCATCGGTAAGCCTTCCATCGTAGTTACGCATATAGTTTCCACCGATAACCTCATCGGCAACAACAACCGATGTCTTTTTCCAATTCGGGTCGCACTGTCCGTATGCCTCCTTCAACTCTACGCCCAATGTCAGTTCCAGATCCCTGTACAGATAATTATACAAATCTTCTATTGACGCATCGCTGCCGAACGGAAGACGTCCTATAAAGAACTGTTGGTCGTACTTGAAAATCTCCATATTTTCGAATAACGACAATACTTTTTCTCCATAAGGATATGCATATAGCAGGTCAGTATCTATAGAATCATCATGTTTGTCGTTCTTTATATAATGCTTGATACATGGCATTGGAATTACATCATCGCCACCGACAATAAACAGATATTCGGGAGCGTCTCCGCTCTTTTTGGTTATTTTCTCATTGAAATCAGCCAGAACATCCATATAATCCCACACATCATTACCGGAACCGAGCGAAACATGCTTACCACCATCCCAGAATCCTTTTTTCTGATAGGTATAATCTCCGGCATCCAACAGATAATAGTTTAATCCTATACTGCTTTTCTCTTTAATGAATTTTTCAAAAAGACTCTTCAGATCCTTTTGGTCAACGTTCATTGAAAGAGCAAGACTCTTGATATTTGTAAACATTATACATGACGGAAGTCTCGTTTCTGCAGAATCTTTTGCACACATATCAAAGATTTCGCAGGCGGTATATAACACCTCCGAAATATTGTTCGAGAACAACTTCAAAGCAACACCGGTTGCAAGCCTCGTAACGAAACTTTTCAAATCGAAGAATTTGAACAATCCTCCTCCCGACGAATTGCCGACAGTTTCCGTTGGCTGAGAATCAGCCACATTGGAATCATTTTCCATGTTCATATTCTCTTCGAGTTCCTTTATATCCCCTTGAAAGAACTTTTTCAAATTAAAACCGCAATTCTCGCAGAACATATCGGTTTCCCCTACCTTATTTCCACAGTCCGGACAAAACATAATATAATGCTTATTAGATTTTCACTTCGACAGAAATACTATTTGATATACTTCTCTCTTCTTTTACTTACTCCGCTCACATATTTCCGGGCTTCGTCACTGCCCAACCTGCTTGTCAAGTATTCAAACAGCTGCTGATACGAATATTCATTGATTAACGGAATAGCCTTTTTTATATTTGTGTTTCCTGTAAATGCACGACTGACATTACCGGCACCGGTATTGTAACTGGCTATTACACATAGCCTTCTGCAATCAGGGTCGATTACACTTGAGAACTGATTCATTAAGATACGCAAATATGCTGTACCAAGCTCTATGTTCTGATGCGGTATATACAGATAGCTTTGGGTCGGAACCCAATCGTTCTTATACACATAACGATAAGCATCATATCCGCCTGAAGTCGGAACAAGTTGCATCAGTCCGTATGCCGGGACCCAACTTTTGGCTTTCGGATTAAAACAGGATTCCTGCTCCATTACGGCAAAAATCAAAGGTTGTTCTATTTCAAACTTACGGGAGTACTGTTCCACACAATCCTTATAGACAGCTGCATTTTTTGATAAATTATCACTGACTAATGCCATCTCAATCTTTACTACTTTCCGCACCTTTTCATCCTCACCCTTTATAGTTGATGTAGTCTGGAGAGATTGTTCAACAACAGCCTCAGCAATAGTCTCTGCAGAGTTTGCTACAACAGTATCACCGGTATCCCCTTTAACATCCGATGTATCCTCCGTAATATAATCATCAGCCACATCATCATCTGCATACTGCTCGCTCTTTGCAGATTTCTTAGCGCCTTTTTCCGGTTTCTTTTTTATTGTTCTATCAGACTTATTTACAGTTGCTTTCTTATTCATGTCCGGATTCAAAGTCTTACCTTTCACTACCGGTGCCGGAGGTGTCTTTTTCTTAGGCTTTACTGTCAATGGGAGATTTTTATTATTTGGGGATTGCGTTTTTTCCGGAATATTATACTTTGAGAAATCCACCAAACCCGTAAGTATCGGTGATTGTGAAAGTGGCTGCTGCTTATCAATATCTGACTTATAAGGCAATGTTTCGCCTCTGCTGTTAAGCAAATCATCTACAGCATTCATCAAACGTTGATTGATTATAGAACTCTCATTCTCACTTACATCATCCAAAAGAATCTCCACTTCGATTTTGCCTTTTTCAAAATCCACTATGGAACGCGATTTAAGGTCGTCGCCATACTCAACCCACACAGTCTTGGTATCCTCGACAGCATTATCTTTTCCCCACATGCTTTTCACCGATGAGAGAAAAGCATTGTATTCGGCGCGCATAGCCTCTGCATACCCATTGTATTCATCAACGGCATCACTCCTGAAACTATCGAATTCATTAAACATCTCTTCTCTGTATTTGTCAAAAACATCCTTTGACAAATTGGAATCGACTTGCGCCAACACAGTGTTGCTCAAAAGAACAACGAACATAAATATCAATATATGTCTCAGAATTCCATACATAGTCATATAGATTTGTTCAATCTCTTAAAAAGAGATTTCATTTTGTGGTAAAATTACAAAAATTAATGAATTTTCAATTATTTCAATATAAAAAATACATATCTCCAATAATAAAAATATAAAGTTGTTTAGCAAAATCTTGTTTCTACGCTCTTTTATTTTTTGATATTCAGGATTTTACATGATTTATTCAATCTCTTTTTAAGAGATTGAACTTTTGACAGAATAATGAGCTATTGATTTATAAATCAGCAAATAGCAAATAAAAAGAGATATTCTTGCAACAGCAATTAAAAATTGAAAAAACAAAGTATCTTGCACATAAAAGCAACAATATGTTAAGGTAAACAAATTTTACTTTTCTCTAAATTTAATCAAGATTTTTTTGAGATATCTTTTTGCAACAACTCTATAAAAACAATAAAGTTGCACTAACGCGTTAGTGCAACTTTATTGTTTTTATGGAAATAGTATTCAAAAATCCATAGGACGGATTTTATTAGCATAAGACCACCACTCTTCAATATATAACTCAACAGACTCTGCAGGAACATAAATGTTTTCAACATGAGCGTCAAAAGGATCTGTACCATAAGGCGGAGTCTCACACATTAAATATACTGTTTTAAGATTTTCACATCCTTTAAATGTATAACCTTGCATATCTACAACTGTTGAAGGTATTCTGACAACCTCAAGTTGTTTACAATTTTCAAAAGCCTTTAAACCGATATTCATAACGCCTTCAGATATTACTAATTCCTTAAGAGATGAACAGTACCAAAATGCAT
>JAGBSZ010000148.1 GCA_017631585.1 Bacteroidaceae bacterium | reverse complement strand
GTGAGAGTGGTTTTTCCAGAGCCGGAACATCCTACGATTGCAATGTTCTTGATTTCGTTGGTTTGATAAGTTTTCATAATATTTTTGTTTTTAATAAGGAAACAGGAGTGAGCATAAACAAATAATCATCATCATTAACGACAGTCTTTACCTGCATCATCATCGACCCCCGATTTCCAATGGTTAGTTAGTTAAATTTTCAAATGCTTTGGCAATGTAGGAATTTTTAAAAACAAAAGCAAATGTAAAAGGAATGTTTTTCACAATAAAAAGAAAAAAAGTTATCTTCGCACAGAATTTCACACTAATTTAACATAAATGGCTGGTATATATATACATATTCCTTTTTGCAAACAACGATGCAACTACTGTGCATTCTATTCATCTACCTTATATAATATAAAGGAGGAGTATGCCGATGCTGTATGCAAGGAATTGCTCATGCGCAAAGAGTACATCAAAGGCGAAGAGATAAATACCATCTACTTTGGCGGTGGCACACCATCGACACTTCCCATAACACTGTTGCAAAAGATATGTGATACCATATATAAAAATTACTCTGTATGCAGCAATGCAGAAATAACCATTGAATGCAATCCCGACGACCTTACAGAAGAATTTCTTGCAGTTCTACGCCAACTTCCATTCAACAGGATAAGCATGGGAGTGCAAAGTTTCAGCGACCGACAACTCAAACGGTTGGGACGCAGGCATAATGCAGAGAAGGCACGCAGAGCTGTCGGAAATGCCCGTGCGGCAGGATACAATAACATAAGCATAGACCTTATGTTCGCACTGCCCGGCTCAACCACAAAAGAGTGGGAGGATAGCATAAACGAAGCAATATCACTGAACCCCGAACATATATCGGCATACAACTTGATGTATGAAGAGGATACGCCATTGCATCGTGCCCTACAACGGGGTGACTTCGAAGAGCTGAGCGAAGAAGAGAACGTCGAGCAGTTCCGCATGCTTATAAAAAGGATGAAAGAGGCAGGATACTGCCACTACGAAATATCCAATTTTGCCAAACCGGGGTACGAAAGCCGTCATAACAGCAGCTACTGGAACGATACCGCATACATCGGTTGCGGAGCTGCTGCACATTCATACAACGGAGATTCGCGCGAATGGAATATTTCCGATATCAAGGAATATATAAAAGGAATTGAGAGCAACAATCGAAACTACGAAATAGAGCATCTCACCGAAGAGGAAAGATACAACGACACCGTCCTCACCCGCTTGCGCACATCTGACGGAATTCCTTTAGCATGGATAAAAAACAAATTCAGCCAAAGATTGAACAGCTATATGCTCAATGCCGCAAAAAAGCATATAGAATACGGATACATAAAAAAAACTGATGAAACGCTATCTCTGACAGAGAAAGGCATATTCATCAGCGATGCTGTTATAAGAGATTTGATATATGTAGAGTAATTACCAAAGGACTATTCTTTACCCATAAAATCACAGAAGCGCATCAATTGCTTAGAAAACGAGAAAGAATCGGTAGCAGCTTCAAGACAATTTGCCGAATATTTTGCATATTCCTCTTCCGACATTTCTGAAAATCTCTTTATGTTATCCGCAAGTGCAGCATAATCGCCATACTTTGAAACAAGACCAAAGCCATAATCCTGCACTATACGTGCGCCCTCTCCATCACCGCTGAAGAGTATCGGTATTCCGGCAGGCAGGAGGTCGAATATCTTTGACGGCACAGCTCCATATATATGCGTAGCAAGAGGAATAATAGACAAATCGTATTTTTTCAACTCCTCGTTAATCTCTTGCTTGGATACATATCCATGATACCATATATTTTTATCTCCATCCTTTATATATGACAATATTTTATCCATCTGGTTACCACCGCCATACAAATGCATCTCAACATCAAGAGCTTTGAAATCAACAGATTTAAGCAAAGATAGCATATCCTGAGCCACGCCAAACAGACCGGCATACACTATCTTCAGTTTTGCATTTTTGGCACGCACCGTATCGGTTGCTTTCTCTACCGGTTGCAAGTTACGATAAAGGAACGTACGCTTGCCCGGGAACATTCTGCAAACGTGATCTACGATCTCTTGAGATTGCCCAACAACAGAATCAGCATTACGATATATAAAACGTTCAAGGAAAGATAGAACCTTATGGAAGAGGCTGCCCTTGCGCACAAAGCCAAGTTCAACAGCAGAGCCGGGCCATAAATCAGAAACGTTGAGTATAGTATTCTTTCCGAATAACTTCTTGAAAAGCAATACAGCCGAGGCGGAAACCATAATAGGCGGGGATTGTACAATGACACGGTCGTAGCTTTTCAAGAGCTTACGTCTGAATGCGAAAGCCCACATGGAGACAGCGTAAGAGGTCATCGCAAGCACACGCTTGATAGGATTTTTTGACACCGTGGCATATGTCCAGTAACGGAACACATTTATACCGTCTATTGTTTCCTTCATGGAGAAACGTCCACGATAACCATCGAATATTTTACCTTTTGGATAGTTTGGCAGACATGTAAGCACATCAACATCCATCCCAAGAGACTTAAGACCCTTTGCGAGATTCGTTATACGGCTTGGAGCTGCTCCAAGTTCCGGATCATAATAAAACGACACTACAAGAACTTTCATACTATCACTATGCCACTAAAGATAGAATATTAAATATAGGCAAAGTTAATAAAATAAAATTATACACATATATATTATTTATCTCTTTTTTTTATAGCATGAATGAGTAACTGCACATGAATAAAAACAAAACAGAATATAAGTTCTACATATTTCATTCTTTTGGATTATCTTTGCTACTGTATAACAGATGACACATGAAGCTTGCATTTAAATTATTAATTCCCATTATTCTATTTGCATTTTCCGCTGCACAGGCACAAAAAAGCGAATGGGGGAAAATAAAATATGAGATACAAACCGACATTGCAGCATCCATGGGAAAACACACTCCCTTTTGGTTGGTAAGCAACAGGCACGGACTCTCTTCGCTTGACAACTACAATTCAAACCTCAGTGCAGGAATATTTCGCAACTTCGACGAGAAACGGGGATTCACATGGGCATACGGCATTGAGCTTGCCGGAGCATGGAATCATTCATCCCCTTTTTATATACAACAGCTATATGCCGATGTAAAATACAACTGCTGGGAACTCAGTTTTGGCAGCAAGGAACGATGGGCAGAAGGTAAAAACCCGTCACTAAGCGGAGGAGGTCTGACATTCTCGCCCAATGCACGCCCAATTCCACAAATACGTTTTGGAATAAATGAATACACAACCGCACGATGGCTATTCAACGAATGGCTACACGTAAAAGGACACATAAGCTACGGATGGCAGACAGACGGCAATTTTCAACAAAGCCACATGAAAAACGCACCGGAAAAAAGCAAATATATAAAAAATGTACTTTTTCATGAAAAAACGGCATTCATCAAAATTGGCAAAAAAGAGCGCACCCCATTCTCTGTAGAAATGGGAGTGGAAATGTACACCCAATTCGGTGGAAATGTTTGGGAAAAGCACAACGACGGGGAGATTATACACCAGAAACTACCACACTCATACAAAGAATACCTTAAAGCGTTTATCCCATTGGCAGGAGGCAGTGAATCCACAGAGATGGACCAGACGAACATCAATGGCAATGTCCTTGGCAGCTTGCATCTGGCATTGGATTACAGTACAGACAAATGGGGAATAAAAGCATATTACGAACACTATTATGAAGACCACTCCGGCTTGTTTGGTCTTGACTATCACTATAACAGAGAAGGCAAAAAGACATGGATAACCTATCTCCCATGGAGAGACGGACTTTTTGGTCTGGAAGCGACGCTTCCCAAAAACAGGTTTGTCAACACCATTGTATATGAATTCATAACTTCACGCGACCAAAGTGGACCTATACTCCAGAATCCCTGCGGAGACATGATGGGACAAGCCGGTGGAAAAGATTGGTATTACACACACAGCTATTACCAATCGTGGCAACATTGGGGCATGTCAATGTGTAACCCTCATTTTCTGTCACCACTATACAACAAGCTGCCCAATATGACAATGCCGTACTCACGCATACGTTCACACCACATCGGATTCAACGGAACACCATGCGAAGTTTTGGATTATCGGATAATGGCATCATGGACAAAACACTGGGGGTCGTATGAAGACCCGCTGCCGACGACACTCACCCAATTAAGCACTATGGGAGAGATTTGTTATACACCCGCAAAATGGGATGGATGGAAATTCACATTAGCCATAGCATATGACCACAGCAAACTTATCGGGAAGAATTTTGGAAGTATGCTTACAATTTGCAAATCAGGATGGTTAAGCAATAAATAGAATAAAAATGAAAAGACAAATATACAAATCTTTAGCACTGCTTATCATTATTTTGATATCATCATGCGAAAGCTACCAAATACATGGAGATTTGGATGGTTTTTGGCAAGTAACAAGCATTGAGAACAAACTGACAGGCGAAATAACCCACTGCAAAGGTGATACATATTACTCATTCCAGCGAGAAATGGTATTAATTTCATACGTATCACCCAACATCCCAACAGGGCAAATGAAAGAGAACTATATAGCCTACTTTACACACGAAAATGATGTTATAACCATGACTGATTTTCGTATATACATAGACAGAGAAGGCAAACAAGCTCCACTGTCAAAACTTGAGAAATTCGGTTTATACGAAACGTTCAACACCTTCGATGTCGAAAAATTGAATAATGGTTCTTTGATACTGAATTCCGACAAGGCACGTATTGTTCTAACAAAAAACTAATATCACACACACTATGACAAAAAGCACACAACTACCCAAAAAGAGAATTGAATATATTGATGCATTACGTGGACTAACAATGATACTTGTTGTATTCTCACATGTTGAAATGACAAGTTTCTGTTTTGAAACTACAACATTCATCAACAGTCTTTTCATGTCGTTCCGTATGCCACTATTCTTTTGGGTTAGTGGTTTCATCGCCTATAAAGCAAGCATAGAATGGAACTTGCAAACCTTGTGGCAGATGAGCAAGAAAAAAATACTGATTCAATTGATTCCTACTTTTATTTTCGGTCTAATATACGCATACGCCTATTTTAATACTAATTTTAATACTTTTATAACCCATAACGGAAAGTTGGGATATTGGTTTACAATTGCGTTACTCGAGATATTCCTAATAGTATATACAACAAATACAATATTATACAAAAACAACCCAGAGGAGCATCGTAAACGCATGTTTATTGCGTTGACAATCCTGTCGGGAGGATTATTTGTTACAAAGATAGCCTTAAAGACAAATCCAATACTGAATGAGACTGGTAATCTTCTCAGCCTACATCACTCTTTTAACTATTTCCAATACTTCGCTTTTGGATACATCTGTTCTATGTATAAGGATATATTTAATAAGGTACTTGAAAGCAAATTCTTTTCAGCAATAATAATCATATTATTCGCAACACTGTTCTATACAAAAAGATATTATATAGACACACTTGCAGGTGATGGTATGAATATATATAGAATGCTTGATATACTCATTGAAATGATTATAGGTTATTTGGGATTACTTCTTGTATATAACACTTTAAAGACATATCAACAATCATTCACTGCTGACAAGAAAATAGGCTGGGCGTTACAATTTATCGGTAAAAGGACATTGGATATTTATCTTTTACACTATTTCCTACTTCCATACATACCACAAATAGGACAGATGTTGTCAGAGTGCAGCAATACAACATTAGAACTCACCATCGGATTACTGATATCAGTCATAATTATTGGTCTTTGCTTGATAATAAGCAGCATTCTTAGAACCAGTCCATTTTTGGCAAAGTGGCTGTTTGGAGTATATAAATGATAATTTTCGAACCAATATAAAAGAAATGAAATATCCACCGGATATTTCATTTCTTTTATATTTAATACAACGCCAACCATTTGTCGAACAACTCTTCGTAATATTTCATAATATTTCTGATCTGTACATCATTGTTGTCTTTATGTAAATTAGAAGACATCAAAGAAGAATCCTTATGCAATTTTTGATATAACAGATCAATCTGATAAAAAGAATAACCAAAATCCACCAAGCGGTGTTTTGTGCCAGCCATCACTGCCATTGCCCAAAACCATATATCATCAGCCTGTGGCGCCAACGTCATAAACAATTCTTTATTCACAACATCATCATACAAAGAACAAGGAGGATACAACGTACCAGCACCACCCAACGGGAATATTGGGTTATCGCCCATCTTTGTAATATTCTGCTCCCACTCTTTATATGGTAAAAACTGTCTGTCCTTAACCTTAGGAGAATGAGCCAATGTACATAGAATATCTGCAGGAGCCTTTAAATGAGCCTCGTATAGACTCTTTAAAAATCCACGTTTATAAACCAAATCGTCATCAACAGTTACAAGAATATCATCAGGGCACAGTTCCAAGGCAGGAACAAGTTTCTTATACGAGCGTATATCCTCGCAGAAACGTATCTCGACACCATACTTCTGACAAAATTTTGCAAGTTTCGACGGAACATTATCAGAAGAGAAATTCACATTATCAAGCCACAATATAATTCTATCGGGTCTGCGGCTCTGCAACAGCAACGATTTCAGGACGTGAATAACAGTAGTTCCAACACGCCTGCCATAACTTGTCAGTGTAACAACAATATGTGGATGGACACTATTTTCCAATGGTTCCAAAGGTTTCTTAGGTAGAACGGACATCAAAACCATATATAACACCCCACATATATAGGACCAAAGGATACGTAAATATTTCATATTTTAAAAGGGAAAATAATTTTGTTCTAAAACCAAGCTATCAAAATCCTTTTGGGATACACAGTCCTTATTCCTTGCATCACGCAACAAAAATTTCAACATACGGAATGCGAGCAACATACTGTGGGTAGATCTATAAAAATACTTAAGCACAATTGGAACATTGAGTAATTCCCAAAAGAGATATTTCATCGTTCCCATATGCAGACGCATGTCTATAAAACGGTTAAGATAGTGCAGATATAGCTTCCCAAAACGAAACATCTTGTTACCAGAAGCACCAACCTTGTGATATATAAGTGAATCAAGTACACATGCCATTTTGATACCATTCTTTTTCATACGCATAGAGAATTCAAAATCTTCCTCACCAAAGAAAAAACGTTCGGTAAGTAAATGTCCCTGATCATCCAATAATTCGGGATAAAAGAACAATGCGCATCCCGTCACAAATGATATGTCAATGTGACCATTCTCTTTAACTGCAAAGTCGGGAGAACCTGCATAAAAATATTTACGGAAACCAAAAAAAAGTTTACCACCACAGTTCCAGACCTTTTGTTTGTCGTAATAAAAATTTATCTTAGGTGTGAGTACACGATATTTGGGATGACGTGCTGAAAAATCCTGCAGACGCACAAGAAAATCGGGCAACACCTCTGTATCATTATTCAGCAATAGGTAGCTATCTGGAGAGATCTTGCTAGCAACTTCCAAGCCCTTATTGTTTCCCTTAGCAAAGCCATAGTTTTTGTCAAGTGGAAGCAACCGAACATCCACTTCATTATGTTCGTCAATCCATGATTGAATTCGAAAAACAGAATCATCAGCAGAACCATTATCCACAACATAGACAACAAATTCACCATCTGCATTTGAGAAAGAATCCAAGCATGCCAACGTATCGTCAGCACCATTCCAATTAAGTATTATTATAGCAGTCATGAGCGTTTATTTATACGATATAAGCTAAATAGACATAACACAAAAAGAAGAATTTCGGACAACGACATAGCCCAAGCTGCAGCTAAGGCACCCCAACAAGGCGCACACAACAGCATAAAGATGACACTAAATATGCCGGTAAGCAGAACGGAACGGAAAAACATTACCTGTCCATCCATATTTATAAGACCGACAATACCTACAAGATAATTTATTTCACCAAACAGGATCACTAATATCATTATGCGAATTAATGGTACACAAGCAACAAATTCCTTACCGCAAAGTATATCTGATATAGTTGGAGCAAAGATATACACACCAATAGTTACAACCGCCACTACAATCGTAAAAGGTAAAGAAATCTTACGCAACAAACGCATATTGTTTTTCACCGGTTGACCTTTAAAACGATGGCTCAAATGAGGAAATAAAGCCTGAGCTACTGGGGATATAAGAGACTGAAACCCCTTGATAACTTTTTCTGCTGCAGAATATAGACCAACCAAGTCGTCAGAAACAAATTGCTTAAGAATAATAATATTAGCATTGCGATAAAGGTTCATTCCAAAAGTTGATCCGAAAACAGCACCACCATCCTTGAATTGCGAAACGATATCCCTAAATGTCGTACGATGAAAACCAAGATGAAACTGACGATAGACCAATATTACACTGAGCAAACCAGCCAACAGATAACCAGACGAATTAAGCAGAATAAGCAAATCAAAATCCTCTTGCTTGCGAACAACTATAAATATCAATATGGCAAATAGAATCTTTGACGAAGCATTTACAATGGTCATATACTTCATTTTCTCCATCCCTTGAAAAAGCCAGACAGGAGTAAATATATCACCGACCACCATTCCTAAACCGTAAAGAAACATAAGTATCCCTGTCTCATCTTTAAAAACGATACGGGAGAAAAGCAACAACAGCATTGACAATACAACCGCAATAATACTTTTACAGGCTATAACAGCATTATATATACGCGAAACCGTTTCCTTGTCTTCACGACATTGGGATATTTGCTTTGTTGCCGAGAAATTGAATCCGTAAGTACTGAACAATATTACATATTGCAACACTGTATATACATAAGAATAAGCACCATAATTCGCCTTACCTACCGTATGTAATATGTAAGGGAGTGTTACCAATGGCAACAACACATTCAAGGCATTCAGAATTGAAAGCGAGAAAAAATTTTCAAAAAGTTGGCGATATTTATATAGTTTGTTCATCAAAAAAACGGAAAGACTATTAATATACAAATTTACAAAACAAATTCATTAGTAACAACAAGATGTTTTTACTTTCCTAAAATATTCAATAATCGAAAAATAGAGGTAACCAATCCAAACTTATAATGAATAAAAATAATAAGCCGTCAAGACATATTATATATTCTATTACCTTGATATACACTCATCGGTTTTATAGCAACTATCCTTTTTATTCCGTAAACCCCATTCAAGAAACCAAAGCAATGCGACTATAACAGGGAGTTCAAATACGACCAAATGGAAATAGTAGAACTCAAACCATCCCATAGCCAATAATCCGCACTCAAAAAAGTATATTACATATACATATATATTCTTCCACTTAATCGTAGCCAACTTCAATAAATACATGAGTGTACTTGACAGCAGAAGATATACAATAAATTGCAATGATGTTGTATATATATATATGGTACCAAAAAAGGTACGCACATTAGTTAAATTTATACCAGAATTATAATAACACGGATTTACAGGGCTAACCATATCATCAATCCCGACAACAACATTGATAAGGTTTACAATTGGAGCCCATAAAATCTCAAAATTACCTGCATCCGGGAAATTAAACTGCATATCCATACTTAAACCCAAGACTCCACTTGTAAAATAGTGCAAAAAATGCATAAAGATAAAATCGAGAAAGGCATCATCAACACCTCTTGACTGAACAACAAGAATAGCCAAGGCGTATGCAGCAAAGAATACTAAAAAAGCACCTGACAGCGCTAATAGAACAAGTTTCACCGTCAAACGCGTCTTACCTGAATATAAACGCATCACT
The DNA here is from genome assembly GCA_017631585.1 of Bacteroidaceae bacterium. Lineage (GTDB taxonomy): Bacteria > Bacteroidota > Bacteroidia > Bacteroidales > Bacteroidaceae > HGM04593. The sequence continues at coordinate 2,763 of JAGBSZ010000148.1, read as the reverse complement.
ATTGCTCCGAATACAGGTATAACAATCCATCCGACTACTTGATTAAGGATGCTTACAGACAAGAATATCAATATAATAGGCCATAGCCACCACCTCTTTTTAGAAACATAAAAGATACTCATCATAAGGAGTGGTAATGTCAATATCCTCAAATGCCCCCACAAACCGCCTCCACTGAATTCATCACTAAATTGTTTTGAGCCAAGTTCACCCTCAACAGAACTTCCCAAACTGCTACGCAGACGTATTAAGAAGAGTAAAGCTACAACAATGAGCAAAAACTTTATACTTATAGGAATATTATCACTTGGGTGTTGCGATACAACATTCTTGCCGTTATAAGTCATCAATAAACCCAAAATAAGACTTGGCAAGAAGAATATCAGAAGTCCGACATTCCAAATCAAGATACTTGGATAATAAAACTCGACAAAGCCAAGTTCACTACCAGCAACCATGATAGTAATAAGCAAAACTATCAGATATGGCAACATCAAGAAATTCAAAGGAGTATAGAGTGTTTTCCAAATTTTACACTCCAAATAAAAAAGCAAAGCAGATTCTATTAATATCGCTATCAGGTATAATATTTCTGTCCAATTGCTCATTGCAATATTAACGTTACTTATTTATAACCCTATCCTTTATGATTATCCAAGAAACGGTCCCAAAAAATGCAAGGAACACATACAACAAGCCCATCATCATTTTTTTAGGCGAAGAAGCTTTTGTTGGTTTAATTGCCGGTTGCATCATGACACACACTGGAGTACTTTCTGCAACTTTAGCTCGCGCTACTTCCAACTGCTGAGCCAACTGATTATAAACATTGAAAGCCAAATCTTTCTCATTTGACAGACGATCCAACTCTATTTGATGTTGCATCCTTACCAAACCCTGATGCTGATCAACATGCTCCGCATATTCCTTCTGAGTTATATAGTACTTATTTTGCGCCTCTCCATACAAAGTTTCTATATAAGCCAAATCCTTACGCGCTTTAGCTGAACGATACGTACCTATATACTCCTGTAAATTATCAGCAACTACACTTGCGACATTTGCAGCAACCTTAGGATCCTGCATTGTAACAGATAGAGTAATAACGGAATTGCCTTTATCAACAGAAACAGCTATCCTATCATCCAATGATTGCAACATCAAAAACTGTTTACGTGTTAATTCCGTATCTGTGGCAGCAGGGGGAATTGTATCCAAGACATCATTGCCAACCAGTTTTTTAATCATTTTTACAGGAGCCTTAACAAGCGTACTCCACCATGCATACTTCTCATATTCACTTAAGTATTTATACAACGTTGTACGAAGTTCACCATCCTCGGTTTCAACCGGCAAATTCATCAAATCACATAAAAACGGCGTTGATGACACTATCTGCGGATACAATTCAGGATACAAAGCATCTTCACTTCCTGACAGTCCACCCAAATTAATCCCGGCCATTGAAGCCAATGCACCAAGACCACCCGCATTAGTAGAACCAGATGTAAATTCCGGTGCCATAACCACTGTCGATGTGTACTCCTTTGGAATACTAAATGCAACTACAATCGCCAACACACCACCAATAAAACAGTTTACAACAATGCGTTTGCGCTTACTCCAAAGCAAAAGTATAAGCCCAATGATATCTATTTCCTGATATTTCTTTACACCACTATCTTCCATATGTTTATTCTATAATAGACCTATCACTTCAACAAGTTCACAAGTGTTACAATCATTGTCGCCAATGATGCTGTTGATGAACCAATTGCTACAACCTCGGCTGCAGACATTCCTTGACGCATTTTCTTACGGGGTACAACGATTTCACAACCCGGCTGAATAGCTTTCCTTGAACATTTTGAAAGTTTCTCTACAGAACCGTTCATGTTAATTACATATACACCATTCTTTTTAGCCTTGTTACCAAAACCTCCGGCATGCTTAATGTAATATCTCAATGATTTTCCTTTTTTCCAGTTTACAGCAGTAGCATACTTTACCTCACCTCTAATCTTCACGGTCGAAGTGTATTCCGGAACAGTTACAACATCACCCTCTTGCAATATAATATCATAATCGCTTCCAGGGTTCTCTACAGCTTTTTCCAAATTTATAGCAACAAGATACATATCGAGTTCACCAATCTTTGATTTGAACAAAGAGTCCATAAGTGCAATATTCATATCGTTCTTGTTGGCTATCATCTCTTCGTACATTTCAATATCGTTCTGCGCTTGAAGCAATTCCAATTGCTCTTTGTCCTGCTCTGTTGCTTTTCGTGACAGATATGCACCCTTTGCATAAGCGCGTTTGGAAAAGCCACCGGCACTTTTCACGAGGTCACTCAATCGATAATTGTTCGATTTAATCGCGTATTCACCTTCAAAATTTACAGCCCCGGCTATTTTAACATTGCGTACCTCGTTATACTGAGGACTTCTGCGTACATTAACTTCATCAAATGGTTTAAGAATAAAATTATTATTACCACTTACGACAAGTCCCTCTCTTATCTCAAAACAAAATGTTTCAATCAGGCTGTCAGACTCTTCTGTCGCCGCAGGATTATATGTCTGGCGATATACATCAACCTTAGCCGTTGAAGCTGCACGTGTCAATCCACCTGCCTGCAATATAACATCTTCTATTGTAGAATTCTCCGCAAATTTATATTCACCAGGGAAATTAACTTCTCCATTGACCTTAATAATCTGAGTACCTAACATATCACTGGCACTGGGTACAAACAGATCG
>JAGBSZ010000147.1 GCA_017631585.1 Bacteroidaceae bacterium | reverse complement strand
TATATATCAAAAAAAGGAGATATATTTTGGAACTGTAAAGGATATAATGGTTTTTATAAATGTAAGCCGGAAGGCAATACAATTATAGAAACATTGGAAATAGCAATACCGGATAGTCCTATACGTAATTTTTGTGAATTCATGAAGTTCACAAACGATGATAAACTTATAGTAGCCGGAGGAAATATCAACTATTTCGGTCTTCCTGAAAATGATAAAAAGGGTACATTGATGCAGTATGATATAAACAATCATAAATGGTTCAATTTCCCCGAAAATGAAATAAAAGATATAACAAAACTTGGTTATTTGAATATATGTTCTGCTGATGAGGACCCAACCGAACCGGGACATATTTTTGCAAGTTCATTCGGACATGGATTGTTTGAATTCAGAAACGGAGAATTTGTACAGCATTACGATTTCAATAACTCTGCTTTGGAAACTGCTGTTAATGGTAACAGAAATTATGTTCGCGTATCATATGTTACATTTGACAAAGATGGAAACCTTTGGATTATCAATAGAGGAAAGGATATTGTAAAGGTTTTAAAAAAGAATAATGAATGGATTTCATTAAACTATAAAGATATTGAAAATAAAAAAGTAATGGTCAAACCTTTGTTCGATTCAAGAGGTTGGCTATGGATTACATCACTTGATAATGGTGCAGGATTATTCTGTGCGAAACTCAAGAACACACCATTCGATGCAAGCGATGATGAAACAAGAACATGGTGGGAAAACTTCACCAATCAGGATGGTACAACTTATGAAGTATATCAAGTACCGGCTATATGTGAAGATAAAGACGGAACTATTTGGGTAGGAACTGATAAAGGACTTTTTATTATAGATAACCCTGAAGAATTTTTCAATAATGGAATATTCAAACAGACAAAAATACCACGTAACGATGGTACAGGACTTGCCGACTATCTAATGAACGGAATTTACATTAAAGCTATGGATATTGATGCTGCAAACCGCAAATGGATAGGCACATTGGACAATGGTGTTATGTTAATAAGTGAAGATGGGTTGGAAACAATACATCACTTTACAACTGAAAATTCACCTTTGCCGTCAAATTACATTGAAAGTATTGCTATTAACCATAAGACAGGAGAGGTTTTTATTGGAACAGATAAAGGTATAGCAAGTTATAAAAGCGACGCTGTACGTCCGGAGGAGAACCTTAAAAACAGTGAAATACATGCATATCCTAACCCTGTAAAGTCTAATTATAACGGAAATATCTCAATAGTAGGACTTACAGATGATTGTAATGTTAAGATTGTTGACGGAGCCGGTTATCTTATAAATGAAGGAATTTCCAAAGGAGGTATGTACACCTGGAACGGAAGAAACCAAAAAGGAGAAAAGGTTTCAAGCGGTGTATATATTGTTCTGCTTTACGACAAAAATGGAAACGAGGGAGAAGTTACAAAGATTATAGTAACAAGGTGAAATTAATATTAATGAAAAATGAATAAGACAAAAGTATTTTCATTTATAGCATTAATAATATACAGCACATTCGCATATAAAATTTCATGTCAGGAATATAATTCATCAAACTGGTGTAATCAAGACTCTATTCTACGTGAAATAAATATTCCATTGATTGAGATATGGACTAACGATACGATTGAGCCTTCAGGAACAAATATAACGGCTCCTGAAGGCTTATGGGGTACCGGACTTATAAACAATGAATATGTATATGGAAGAATGAGAATATCTTTAAAAGATAGTCTTATATATGATAGTAATAACAATGGAATGAGAATAAGGTTACGCGGTAATTCGAGCAGTATATGGCAAAAAAGACCATATAAAATAAAACTTTCAAAAAGCGCTGACCTTTTATTTAGAGATGAATCCTATAAAGACAAAGATTGGGTACTAAAATCTGTTTACGATGGACTTATTACTAAAGTTTACACCGGATTGAAAGTAGGACTATTGGTTGGATTAGAATGGGAACCTGAATGTAAACTGGTAAACCTTGTCATTAATGGAAAATACAGGGGGGATTATATATTAACAGAAAATATAGAAAGAGAAATATGTCGTTTAAATATCGATGAGAGTGGATATTTGATTGAAGATGATGCCTACTGGTGGAATGAAGATAAATATTTCAAGACAAATATTCTACCTGAACAGGTAGGATACACGTTTAAATTTCCAGATTCTGATGATTTAAACGATTCAATCATCAATAATATAAAAAAATATATTATTGATTTTGAAGAGACTTTATTAAAAGATGGAGATGTATCACAGTATATTGATATTGACAATTGGGCAGCTTGGCTTCTTGCTCAAGATATTTTAGGACAATCAGATGCTGGAGGTACAAACAGATTTTTATATAAAGAGGACTATAATCCCTCGCAACCAAACAGCACTCTATTAAAAATGGGACCGCTGTGGGATTTTGATGCTACATTTGGCGTAAGCGACAATTGGAGTAATATACATAGACAAGAATATAGTTTTTACTTTAGGAAATTACTCCAAAGAGAAGATTTCTTTACTTCATATGTTGATTTATGGGAAAGTTTAAAAGACAATATCCTCGATAAACTAACCGATTATTTATATTCTGCTTTTGATAATTATAAAGAAGATATAAATAAAAGTAGAATTCTTAATAAAGAAATATATCCCCACGATGATAATTTCACTCATATAGAAGAAGAAATAGAATCTACATTAAGTTGGATAAATAATAGAATAAATTGGATATCAGAACAACTTAAAAACGAGACTTCTGTCAATGTTATAAATAAAGATATAACTAAAGAGATTGGTATATATAATATTTACGGTCAGAGAATACCATCAAGACAAAATCTGTCAAATGGTATATATATTATAGATGGTAAAAAAGTTCTTATAAAATAGTATTTATAAATTATTCTTTAAAGTTATCAATGTTATCTCAGGTCTTGCGCCCAAGCGAGCAAAGAATCCAACTGTTCCTACACCGTCATTTATATAAAGTTTACCCTTTTCACGCTCGTATAACCCACTCCATTCATCATATAAACAGGCAGCCGGAGATAATTTATAGCCAAAAAGATTATATTTAAACTGCATGGAATGTATATGACCTGATAAAGTAAGGTCGCTATAACCATTATCACATAATTCGTGCCATAGTTGAGGAAGATGGGATATTGTTACATTGAAAACATTATCATCGACCGCTGAGTATATACGGGAAACATCATAATCCTTTATATTATCGAAATTATGCTTGAATTTCAACAGCTCATCGGTATAATCGACTCCGGTTACGGCTATTGAATCATTATCGCGGTGTATATATATAGTACTATCCTGTAAGAGAACCCATCCAATAGCCTCTAATTTCTCTTTTAAGAGCTTTTTATTCAAATTACGTGGAGTTGATACACTATCTTTGAGATAAGCTCCTGTATCGTGGTTTCCAAGAACTGCAAAAGTACCACTCTTACCTTTTATATGATAGAGCTTTTCAAGAACGTCCGGAGTAAGTTCAGAATAGTGAAGATTCACTAAATCTCCGCCAAAAAGAACAACATCGGCATCAGTGCCGGATATTACCTCCGAGAGCTTCTCAAGTTCGCTTTCAGCGTCATACATTGACCCAACATGAATATCTGATATAAAAGCTATTCTATAACCGTCAAACTCTTCAGGAAGGTTTTTAAAAGATATTTCAACCTCATTTACTCTATAATCGGTGCGGGTTACAAAAACGGCGTAAGAAAACAATACAAGAGAAGCCAAACTAACTACTCCACCGAAATACAGCAATATTTTATTTTTCGAAGGCAACCAGAATATATACAGAATAAGTCGGCATATTGTAACAGCAATAAAAATGGTGAGCAACACCATTGAAACCTTCATCATTACAGTCCCGTTATTCTCGTTATTGAAAATAAACATAAACAACGGAACAGATAAAGGTATTATGTTTGCTACTATCACAAAAACGACAAAAATTCTTTTTATATAATTTTTAGCATTATAATGTTCAAGTCTTTTGTATGCCAAAAAATCAAGAATAGCAAGGATAAGTGCGAATGCAACAGTTACATACTTCAACATATCATATATTTTATTTATTGCGAATATATACAAATATAATCCAAGTACAAAGAGGGTTATTCAGTTCTCCACAATTTCAACCGATTTTATATTATATATATCCTTTTTAAAAATTTAAAAAAAGATAAAAACAACAATAAATCCTGTTTATAATGTAGAGAAAAAAATGAGTTTAAACTTGCAATTTAAGTTATCAGTTAAAGAATTTTACTTATCAATATCTTTTAAACAACTTAATTCGTTGATAATTAATTATAAAACAACCTTTATCAACAATTTGAAAAATGTGTTTCCTTTAATAAAAAATGGCTTTTCAACATGTTTATAACGGTTGAAATCTGTTTGAAAAAATGAGAGAAAAAAGTGGTAAAATAATTTGGTGTTTTAATTACCTCTTCGGCTTAATTTTTGATTGTGAAAAACAAAATTTAAATGCCACTTTTTTTACTTTTTTTATCATTATGTTTTCAACACATTATCAACATTTTTTTAAACAGATTTTTCGCTACAATTGATATAAAGTTATAATTTAAAAATGAAGATATGAAAAAAATATAGCCCATGTTATAAACACAGGCTATATCCACATTATGTTATTTGAGTAAATAACTGTTACTTTAGCTTTGCAAGAGCCTCCTTTATACGGCGTATAGCTTCGATAATATTCTCGTCGCTTGTTGCATAACTCATTCTGAAGCACTCAGGGGCACCAAATGATGTACCGCCTACAGCAGCAACGTGTGCCTCTGTCAACAAGTACATTGCAAGGTCGTCGCTGTTGTTGATAACAGTGTCACCATAGCTTTTTCCATAGAATGAACTGCATTTTGGGAACAGATAGAATGCACCTTCTGGAACATTCACTTCAAGACCAGGAATTTCCTTTGCAAGTTTTACAATAAGGTCGCGACGACGCTGGAATGCCTTACGCATCTCCTCTACCGGTTCCTGTGAGCCTGTATAAGCCTCTAAAGAAGCCATCTGTGATACAGAACAAGGTCCGCTGGTATATTGTCCCTGTAGCTTGTTACAACCCTTTACAATCCATTCTGCTGCAGCAAGGTAGCCAATGCGCCATCCGGTCATTGCGTATGCCTTTGAAACACCGTTGATTATTATTACACGCTCTCTAATCTCTTCGAATTGAGCAATACTCTCGTGTTTTCCTACATAGCTTATATGCTCATAAATCTCATCAGCAACCACATATACCTGAGGATATTTTGCAAGTACATCAGCAAGCTCTTTCAACTCCTCTCTTGTATATACCGAACCTGTAGGATTTGAAGGTGAACAAAGAATGAGCATCTTTGTCTTTGGAGTTATTGCTGCTTCGAGCTGTGCGCCGGTTATCTTGAAGTTCTGCTCAATACCTGCACTTACTATGACAGGATTACCGTCAGCAAGTTTCACCATATCAGGGTAGCTTACCCAATAAGGTGCAGGAACAATAACCTCATCACCGGGGTTTACAAGTGCCATAATGGCATTACATACAGCCTGCTTTGCACCGTTTGATACAGAAATCTGAGTCTCTTTGAATTCAAGACCATTCTCATTCTTCAATTTCTCAACGATAGCCTTGCGCAATGAAGGGTAACCCGGAACGGGTGAATAACGTGACCAGTTATCGTCGATAGCCTGCTTTGCGGCAGTTTTTATGGCATCGGGAGTATTAAAGTCTGGTTCACCCACACTCATGTTTATAACATCTACGCCTTGTGCTTTCAACTCCTGGCTTTTTTGTGACATAGCCAATGTTGCCGATGGCGCCAATCGGTTTACGCGGTCTGATAATTGATTCATATTATCTTTTATTATTAATGTTTCTTGAAATTCAATGTATGTCCCATTCTCTCAGCTTTTGTATGCAGGTAACGGGAATTGTAAGTATTGGGTTCTATCTCAATGCTTATGTTTTCTGTTATTGTCAATCCGTAACTTTCAAGCCCTATTCTCTTCACCGGATTGTTTGTGATAAGACGCATCTTGTGTACACCAATCTGACGCAATATTTCAGCACCTACGCCGTAATCTCTCTCATCAGCTTTAAAGCCAAGGCAAAGGTTGGCATCTACTGTGTCCATACCTTCCTCCTGTAACTTGTAGGCACGCATCTTGTTCATAAGTCCTATGCCGCGTCCTTCTTGGTTAAGATACACTATAACACCTTTTCCGGTCTTTTCAATAAGTTTCATCGCCTCATGCAACTGCGCACCGCAATCGCAACGCTGTGAACCGAATATATCTCCGGTCATACATGATGAATGAACACGTACAATAACCGGCTCATCTTCGCTCCACTCGCCTTTTATCAAAGCTATATGCTCAAGACCGTTCGACTTTTGACGGAAAGGTATAAGACGGAAATGTCCATGCTCTGTAGGCATATCTACCTCTTCACCTTTCTCTACAAGTGATTCTACCTTAAGACGGTATTCTATAAGGTCTTTAATTGATATTATCTTGAAATTGTTCTCTTTGGCAATATTAATCAACTGTGGCATACGTGCCATTGTTCCATCCTCATTCATTATCTCAATGAGTGCCGCTGCAGGATAAAGTCCTGCAAGGCGTGCGAGGTCTATGCTGGCTTCAGTGTGTCCTGCACGACGCAAAACACCATTATCCTGTGCATACAACGGGTTGATGTGTCCCGGGCGTGCAAATGTTTCAGGTTTGCTTGCAGGGTCGGCAAGAGCCTTGATTGTAGCAGCTCTATCGGCTGTTGAAACACCTGTTGTGCAACCCTCTACCTTATCCACGGTAACTGTAAACGGTGTTCCGAGCAGGCTTGTGTTTGAACTCACCTGTGGTTCAAGCTGTAACTCCTTACAACGTGACAGTGTGATAGGAGCGCACAACACTCCCCTACCGTTCTTTAGCATAAAGTTTACGGTTTCAGGAGTTATTTTTTCTGCAGCAATTATAAAATCACCCTCATTCTCTCTGTCTTCATCATCGACAACGATGACAATTTTTCCTTCTCTGAAATCATCGAGAGCCTCCTCAATACTATTTAGTTTGAAATTTTCCATTATGATTATATAAGTCCTTTAGTTTTAAATGTGTTTATAAGTTTCTTTGTGTTGTATTCAATCTTTACAATATTCTTCAGCAGTCGCATTCTAAAGAACATTGCGCGAAGATATATAATTATTCCAAATGGTATAACAACTATTGACAATATATTCAACCACATATTCTTGAATGGTGAGGATATTGTATTTGTCGAGAGTACCGGATATTCATTAATTTTTTTGATTACATCCCTTTCCCTGCTGTTTCCAAGAATATTTATTACATCTTCAAAATTCTCGTTTATATCTTCAAGTGTCTTTTTGTCAGGTGTAAAGAATACACTCTTTATTGAAGGCAGTTTTTTAAGTCTGTGTGTCTTTTTGTATTGACCAATTCTATTGTATATATCCTCAAGTGTTGTAGCGCAATCAGTATAATCAGGGTCTTCAATAATAACCTCTTTTATGGTGATATTGCGCTTTTCGGGTATTGCAAACAGTGTCTTGAAGAACGATTTTATTGAATCACCGTTGAATATTCCTGAATCCTTGTTTGCCTGATATGTAAAGAATATACCAAGCGGTGCAAGCACCATTGTACTAAGCCATGCGCCGAACCAGCAGTACCATTCACCTTCGCGTGCAAGTTTTGCTCCCGATGTAGTGAATATGTAATACAGAATGAATGTAGCAACAGATATAAGCACAGGGTAACCCAATCCTCCCTTACGTACAATGGCACCAAGAGGGGCTCCAATGAAGAAAAATACAAGACAACCCAGCGAGAGTGTGAATTTTTCCCACCATGATATTTTATGTCGGTTAAGGTCTTTGTCGAGTGAGCGCATAATATTGCTCTTAATCTCATAATCAACCTTAAGTTGCTTTACTTTATTAAGCTGAGTACGTTTCCATGATAGTCTTGACTCCTTTGTAGCTGTATTATATACACTGTCGGTATTGATATTGAATACATTCTCCCTCACCATCATAGTTGAATCGTTCGGATTGAGTTTTGTACGTCCTTTATAAGTTGAACGCAATACACCTCTCCAATTCTGTTCTCCCACACTGTCATTGCTAAGAGAAAGTGAGTCGATATCTTTTGTAAGTTCCTTGATATTCTTGCTTGCAGCATTTGATTTTATGAACGCTGCATCCTTCATCTCAAATCCACCGTCAATTTTTATAAGCACCTCTTTTCTTGTAAATGTTTCGCGGCGGTATGGTCTGTTCTGCTTTTTTGTCTGCTGGTCGGTTAGATTAGAGAACTGTTCACCCGAATACAGTGCCATGACCATCAGTTTATTGTCACTTGTGTTTATAATCTCAGCCGAATCGGATATAAGTATATTTGCCTTATCGAACCCAGCCGACATATCATATATGACAACATTGTATAATGTTCCGGTCTCTTTATCCTTATGCTCTACGTAAATATTGTATCCATCAATCTTGTCATAGAAAATTTTCTCAGGTATTTCACTTTCCGGAGACGATTGTTTGATTGAATACATCATTGTGTATAACTGCATTTGTGCGTATGGGCTTACTGTATTCTGAAAATAGAAAGAAACGCCACAAAGCAACGAGCAGCATACAATAAGCGGAGTCATTATACGCAACAGAGGAATTCCGGCAGCCTTCATTGCAAGCAACTCAAGCTTTTCGCCAAAGTTACCGAAAGTCATCAGTGCTGCGAGCAATATCGAAAGAGGAAGTGACTGTGAAACAAGTGTTATTGAGCCGTATGCAAAGAATTTTATCAGTACAGCCATATTAAGCCCCTTTTCCACAAAATCATCCACCCACATCCACAGGAGCTGCATTATGAATATGAAAAGGCAGATAAAGAAAGTACCCATCAGATTACCCAAAAAGGTCTTTGTTATAAAAAGATCCATTTTCTTTATGTGTAATCGCGGTAATTTCATATTGTGTAATAGTTGGCTTTTATAGTTTAAAAAATGCGCAAAAACAGCATCAAGGGCTATTTTTAACCCTACAAAGGTAACTAAAAAGGTTGATTATATATTATAAAATATATAAAAACTCACCATTACATGCCCGATTGGCGTCTTAGATTTTCTATTTGGGAATCCCATAGGTCCTTTTGGTCCTCAATTTCATCCTTATCGGCAAAGTCTGTTATTTCAAGAGTATGTTCCCTTGTAAGCTCATTATATGCTATTCTCATCTCAAAATAGGTATTCAGGCTTTCGTCATCCCATCTGAATTTTACATATACACCATTTCTTTGTGCAACAAGGTGTGCCACTCTTTTTTCGGTCTTTCCCCAGTAGAATGTAAAAGTTCGGTCATAATTTTCCACTTTGTCGGCAAACCAAGGCGATAATCCGGCAGATGTTCCTATGTATTTCCAAATCATCGCTGCACTACCCTTTAATGTATATTCGATATAGATTTTTTCTTTACTCATGAATAAAAATGGTTGGTTTGGTTATAAGTTGTTATATATCAGTCGCAAGTTAATAAAATATATTTAAGAATCAAATTATTAGCCGCCCTATTTTTGTTATTTAATGGTTGTTTAATATATGTATATAACCCAAAAACAGTACTTAAATGTTCTTTTTGAATATTTTTTTGATGAAAAGTTGTAAAATATTTGTCATATTCAAATTATAAATATATCTTTGCACCGCAAAAATGCAATGGCGAGATAGCTCAGCTGGTTAGAGCGCATGATTCATAATCATGAGGTCCCCGGTTCAATCCCGGGTCTCGCTACTGAAGCGGAGAAAGTTGAAAAACTCTCTCCGTTTTTTGTTTTATTATCGTATAAATCGTTTATTTGTAGCAACACTCATGATAAGGTTGTAGAGGAAATTATTAAGACAAAAGGAAATATATATCAGTTCTACAGTAGGAGTGAATTGGAAAATCTATTGAAATAATATATTATAAATAACAGCTCACAGTTGGACATTTATAAAATGTTTTCTAATTTTGTGTCGTTGCAAGTGCAACAGACATAAATAGGAAGCGTTTTAGCTTTATTCCTAAACGGTGAACTTCGACAACTCATTAGTAGATAGGAATAGGTAAAAATGTTCTCCCTTTGGTTTGTTATATGTATTTACAACATATATAGCCAAGGGTGTGAGTTGTTTTTTCTTATCCATCTACAAGGCAGTCGAAGGCCTACCGTTGGGAAAAGTTAAAGTAAGCTCACACTTTCTTTTATGCCCATTATATTCAAATTTAGATACACCTATGAGCTGATGGTGGATATTTGATTATGAAAAAGTTTTTTCTTATTGTATCGTTGTGTTTTTTAAGCACAGTGTCGTTTGCACAGTCAAAAGGAGACCAATATTTATCTGGAACACTCGGATTTGAATTTGGTACGCAAAAAACAGAACTTGCAGTTGGTTCTATTTCTGAATCTACCTCTACTCCACTTGCCGCATTGTTTTCTATAGGCGCAGAATATAGTCGTTTTGTATGTAAAAATTTCAAACTTGGAATAGGTTTGTATCTTCCATACTCATATAACCCTTTGCAAAAACATAATGATGAATGGTTAAAGTCTACAACATTTGGAGTTGGCGTTAATCCAAATATTTCATACTATGTTCGTATAAATGACTATCTTTATTACACTCCTGAGTTAGGAGGTCTTTTTGAATATGGAAATTATTCCGAAGACTTATCTGACGATAGCACTTATAAAACCAATTGTATTGGATGGGGATTTTATTTAAGCCTATTGTCTTTTGAGGTTAAAGTATCCGATGATTATGCTTTAGGTTTTAGTATGGGTGCATTAGAATATTCAGCTGCAAGAATTAAAAACAAAGAAATTGATACAAAGTTAACAACATCTGTTTTTAAATGTAACTTTAGCAAGGCAAGTATACATTTCCGAGCGTATTTCTAATATGCTACTATCTACGATTAAAACACGATTGCTATCGGCATAGCCGGTGGTAATCGTTGTATTTATATAAATCAAAGTAATACAAAATAAAGTATCAATACGACATTTAATAGGTCGTATTGATACTTTATTTTACTTTTAAAAATACACTTCTTGTTAAAAAAGGAACATAAAAACAGGAAAATGAAATATATATATTACCTTTGTCGCTGTGTTAATAAAAATAAAAAAAAATAAATGAAGTGTAATATATTATTCATTCTCTGTTTTCTTGGTTTGCTTGATGTTTCTGCTCAGGATTCGCTAAAGGTTTATGTTCCCGAATCTGTAAAAGATGAAAAGCTTACCTTTGTTTTGGAGGTTGAAAACTACAACTTTTTCGACAACCGAGAGGTACACAGTCCTTATCAGATTTCTCAGACTCTTTTCGGTTCGCATCTTGGTGCTGATGTAGGTGTGCAGTTTGGTGACAACCGTGTTATGATTGGTGCCCAGTTTATAAAGGATTTTGGTGCAACGGGTTTGTTTAAAAAAGATTTTACATTTTTCTACCATTATGATAATGGAACTTTTTCGGGAGCTTTCGGTTCTTTTCCGCGAAAGTTATTGCATCGTGAGCTACCCGATATTTTCACGTACGATTCTTTACGTTACTACTCCCCTGTCTTGCATGGTGCTCTTATAGAGTATAAATGCAAATATGGATATGTTGAGGCTTATTGCAACTGGATTAACAAACAAGGAGAGGGTCAACGTGAGATTTTTGAGATTGTTTCTGACGGACGTTTCGGATATAAAGGGTTTTATGGCGGGTGGAATGTGCAGTTGCTTCACTTCTCTGTTCCACGTCCATCCAATGGGCTCAAGGTGTATGACAAGCTGATGATTAACCCTCATCTTGGTTTTGAACGTGACAAGTTTGGATGGTTCGATTTTTTTGCCATCGAGGCTGGATTGATGCTGTCGCTCAACCGCGACCGTAACGATATGGTATGGAAATCTCCGGTAGGTTTCCTTGGTGATGTACGCTTGCGTAAATGGCGTTTTGAATTGCGCGACCGTATATATGTTGGTGAGCCTCAATTCACTGATTATGAGCTTTATGGTCCTCAGTTGCATCGTGGCGACCCTTATTACCGCAGCGCGTTATACAACCGCACGGATGTATGTTTTTATCTTCTTCATAACAAATATGTGCAGTGTTATGTAAATGCATCATTCCATTACACAGAGCGTGTGCTTGATACTTCCCAGCAGGTTATATTGTGCATATACCCCGATTTGCATATATTCAAGAAGATATTCAAGTAAAAATGTTTGATATATAAAATAATGGGAAACTTTCCCATTATTTTATATATCAATGTGCCTCTAACCAGTTGTTTCCCCAGCCGTAGTCGGCAACAAGCGGAACACTCATAGCAAATGCATTCTGCATCTCTTCCAATACAAGTTTCTGCATTGCGTCACGCTCTGATGGCACTATATTGAAGTTTAATTCGTCGTGTACCTGCAGAATCATTGTCGAACGCATATTTTCGGCTTTCATTCTGCGGTAAATATTTATCATGGCAACCTTTATAATATCTGCTGCACTGCCTTGTATTGGTGCATTAACAGCATTTCGCTCGGCATATCCACGTACAACTGCGTTGTGTGAATTTATGTCTGGCAGGTAACGTTTGCGGTGGAATATGGTCTCGACATATCCGTTTGTCTTTGCTTCCTGCT
>JAGBSZ010000146.1 GCA_017631585.1 Bacteroidaceae bacterium | reverse complement strand
CTTAAGAGGGAGAGTTTTTCTTGTTTTGTTTTAACATCACCATTGTTCGCGGTTTCCACAAGCATAGGTAATCCCCTAAATGACGGCACTGTTAAAAATTGAGTGAAAGCCCGTTTCTGTTCAGGAGTAAGCGAGGAAATGTTTAAAGTGCGGTAGTGTTATTTTTTTCTTTATAACGCTATAACCGCACAAGTCCCGGAGCGCCTGAACAGAAACGAATAGGCTTGAGCGACAAGCAATGTTCGACCGATGGATATTGCAAAGCAATTCCTGAGCAAAGAACATTGAGACTATTTTTATTCTGTGCCGAGCCTTTTGCTTCTTTTCGTCGGCACGAAAAGAAGAGAGAAGAACGACTTGAAGAGTAATACAAATTTAAAGTTCAAAGGTTAAAAGCTACAGAACAATACAAGAGCGAACCGAGATCCCTCCGCAAAGGTCGGGATGACATATGCCGCAAATATCGTGCAGACACACCGGTCTGCCCCTACGGCTATATATTCTTTTATTCCCTTATATTCCGGCGAGGTCGGTGGCGCGGCGGCGTACTCTCTTGCGGCTGTATATCTTGGCAAAAAGATGCTGTACGTTGCTGTAGAGCGTTGCCTTCAGGGATATATAACTATGCGCCATCTCCGGGCGGCGCAGGAGTAACCACTGCATTATGGCTTCGTTGACAAGATAGTTGATTATGGATTGCTCGAGCATTGGCAGCAGGTGTTCCGGGTATTCCTTTTCCGTGTCGAATATTATTTCAATATTTTCTTCACCTGCCGTGCATGATATATAAGGAAAACGGAGTGCAACAGCAGTAACCAGCTCGTTACATGCTCGGTCGATGAACATGCGAAGCAGGTCTTTGTCGTCTTTGCTGCTTTGTATGGTGGTGGCATCGGGGTCTTTTCTCTTTGCCGACTCTCCCATGTAATGGTTTCTTAAATCAATCTGCTGCTGCAGTCCGTTCCTCTCTATTGTTATTGTGTTTCTCATAGTATGTTCTTTTTAATATTCAGGGTTTCTTGCGCATGATGAGCGTGTCGCGTAACAACGACATCGATGATTGTGTTTTCAATGCGGCTGTATTTGCATCGTCCGACTTTGTAAGCATGTACCATTGTTGCAGGCCGCGGTTGCAGATGTAGTCGGTTATAATGTTACCGAGTAAGGTCATGTTCTCTGCCGGATAGTTCTCGGGGAGCATGACTTTGAAACGGTGTATCTTGTATCCGTTGTTGCCTGCTTCGTTCTCTTTTGTCACTATGCATGGTGCAAGGTAATGGCTTATTGTTATGGCACATTCTCCGGCTGCAAGCTCTATGTATCCGTCGATGATTTTTTTATCTTCATCGCCGGCGATTGTCAATGAGGCGAGCTTGTATGGATGCCCGGCTGTGGATCTTATCTGCGCCGTGTGTGCGCTCTCGTTCTTTATTCTATCGAGAACCGTTCTCTCATTTATTGTAATTTGCTCTTCTTTCATCTTCTTTTTATACAGATTATATATCAGTCTTTTTTCTCAAGTTTGTCGTATTGCTAATTAAGCGCAAAATTCCTGTTACGCTCGCGCAGGGTGCGGTAAATGATGCCTCTGAAGGTCTCTTCTTCGAGGTAGAAGGAGGGGGCAGGCTCTTCGATAATCTTTTCAAGAATAAGGTATTTATAGCGTTTGTTGCAGTCCTTTACCTGTTTGATGTAGCGACGGTAAATCTCCTTGTACATCTCAGCCTTGTTCTCGTTTGTGATTGGCAGTTTCTTTTTACGCACCAATAATGAGACGAAACGACGGGCATTCTCGAATGTCACGTAAAAACGTGGTGCCTTGCTTTTGATTGCGTGTTCTATAACTTCGTTCTGAGTGGCGAACGGTCTGCTTTTCTTGAGTTCTTTGTATGACTCGTAGAACCTGTTGATTACATCCTGTTTGCGCATTTCGCGAACAGAATTGCTGATTGTTGTTTTCATTTGCTTTTTTGCCTACAAAAATATAGTCAAAAATGGCTGAAAGTTTGCTGTTTTGCCATTTAGTTATCAACATCCGCTAAAATGTAAACGAGTGCTGGGATTTTAAACTTTTCGACCTTGCGGAGAAGGCTCAAAAATTCTGCGGTTTTTCAATCTCCTAATTGTTTTTGTTTTATTCTTCCGTAGGGGCAGACCGGTGTTGCCCCTACAAAAAACAACGCAAACGATAACCCCCTCCGAGGCAAGCCTCTCGTCCCCCTAGGACATGGGGACAATATATTACGCGGTTACATGGGCGGGCAGACCCCGCCCCTACAAGCTTATGGCGTATTACGCTGTTTTTTTTAGATTCCTCACACAGGGTTCGGAATGACAGTATAACGCGGATTTTTAGGCGAACACACTGCTTCGCCACTACGGTTTGCGTGTGACTAAACGGTGCTTGTCAGAAAAAAAAAGTTAGCAATAAATGGCATTTTAGCAACCTTGTGGGGCTGTGGGTGTTGTTTCTTTGCTGTCGAAAAAAATAAATACTATGGAACAGAATTTGAAAAATGTAAACAATGTTACGGGTGAAAATCTGCCTGTAAATGAGAAAAACCAAGGCGATGTGTTGTTGCCACAGGATGAGGGAAACCGTTATGCTTATCTGGAGAAGGGGCTTAAGGATTTCTTTGGTGAGGATTTTGATATCTCTGATGAATTGTCGCAGGATTTGTTGCTCCAGCATCTGAGTGTGAACAGGGAACAGAACAACAAAATCACTGAAATGCTTGAACGTGACCCGCGTATGGCTCAGCTGTTGACGGATGTGATAAGCGGTAAGCGCAACGCGCACAGTGCCATGGCGCGTTACTTCGGTAATTCGCTGATGATGGTGGATGAGGATAGTCCTGAATTTGAGGAGATTATGATGGCTGATGAGGAACGCAAGGAGGAGATTGTGCGTCTTGCCAATGACCGCCGCGAGTATGAAAAGAATCTTGCGGAGAGTATTCCGGTTATCGAGGAGTTCTGCAAAGCTAAGGGGTATGATGCTTCGGAGTTCATGGACAAGGTGTGGGACAGTGTTGTCTTTCCGATACTTGCCGGAAAGTATTCCAACGATGTGTGCGTGGCTCTTGACCATGCAATAACATACGACAAGGATGTGGAGGATGCTTTTGCCGCCGGTGATATAAAAGGTCGCAACACGAGTATCCAACGTATGAAGGAGGATTTCGGTGACGGATTGCCTAAGGGCATAAACAGTGTGGCTCCTGATACTGAGGTGAAGCGTAAACGTAATTCTCTAATCGACAGGGCTTTGGATGCGTGAACTGCGGTAAATCGTTTGTAATCAATTTATTTATTAATTAATCTATAATTCTTTTATTATGAAAAAAATCATTGATTTCTTGAGGGAAAACCCTTGGGTTGTTATCATGTCGTTGGTGGCTGTGCTGTGCTACCTGTGGGGTGATGTTGTGTTTGGAACACTTATGGCGGGTGTGAGTGTTGTTCCTGTTGCTTCGACAAAGGCATCGAATGGTATTGCCGGTTTGCCTACGCAGGGCATCGGTGAGGCTACTACGGTGTCGGGTGCGAGTCAGCTCGGTGAAAATCTTATCGATGCCGATGTGGATGACCGTATTGTGGGTATTGCAAGCGATGAGAGTGTCATCGATACCATTAAACGCAAAATTCGCCGTCAGGTGCGTGTGAACTCTTTTGAGGTGGATCACTATCTTATCGATGACAAGCGTTCAAAGGCTTATACCAATGATACTTACAGTGGCATAAAGGCTACACGTGCCGAGATTCCTTTTGCGACAACAGGCGAGAGAAAAATCTTCCAGGAGTATTATACTGCTATCTGTAAGGGTGTGAACGGCTATGACCCTACCGGTCAGATTGAATTGCCGGGTGTTGACCTTATGCTTTTCTTTGTAGGAAAGAACAGTACATCCGAGGCTCCTATCGCTATGGCGGTGAATGGTCCCAAGGTGAATGCCACCGATGATTATTGTTATGTTCCTACTATTCCTATCGGTACTGAGATTATCCTGCTCTCTTCTGCGGCATATGAGACACAGAAATTCATTGCGCCTTCAACAATCGTGCCTGTTCCGGAGCGTATGTTCTTGCAGAAACAGCTTTGCAACAGCATTGTGAGTGACTACTTCGCGGCGCAGAAAAAGCGTATCCAGTTCAGCGAATCACAGATTGCCGAGGCTGTGTTGCGACAGTTCCGTCTTGAGAGCTGCCGTACTGCCTGGGTGGGACAGCCGGGTAAGTTCAAGGTGCAGGCTATGGATAATGCCATGGGTTATCAGTGGGATTATTTCTCAAAGGGTATCCGTTGGCAGTTCAAACGCCAGTATGACCTCTCTTCAAACATCACTTTTGCCGATCTCATTAATCTTTCAATGGTGAAGTTCACCGGATTCAATTGCACCAAAAAGGCTATTTGGTTGCTGGGCAAGCAGTTGCTGAACGATATTCAGAAGATTGACCTTACTCTTCACAAGAACATCAGCGTTACCGGTGACAATGTATTCGGAATCGAGTGTACAAAGATTCATACTGTGTTTGGCGATATCGACCTTATCCACGACCCTACACTCGATGCGTTGGGATATGCTCACTGCGGTGGTCTTATCGATGAGAATGGTCTTGTGCGCTATTACATGAAGAACGAGGATGCAAAGACCGAAAATGTCGATGGCGAAGAGGCTAAACGCGAGGTGGTGATGACTATCGACTGCTTGTGTCTCAAGGGTTATTCGCACATTTGGGTGAACGGTGCTGCCGCCGAGAGTGATATTCCGGGTGCTTCGCGCGTGACAAGCTCTGCTACATTGCCGGAATCGCCTAACATCAATGATGTGGTAATCCTCACTGCCGATGTCTCACACGAAGTGAACGGTGTGTCAAAGAAGTGGTACGGCGCGGGAAGTGTAGTAACATTCAACGGCAATACCTGGGTTGAATATACAGGTGAAATTCTTGTGTAAAATGATTGTCTGAACGGTACCCGGAGCCGTCATGAGTGCGGACCGGGTATCTTTTTTCCTACTATATTAAATTGCAAAAACTATGAAAAAGAGAATTACATACGAAATTCATGGACAGATTGAACGTAACTGCTACTTCCGTATAGGAAAGGCGTTGGTGCGTATTGAGTTCTCCGGTGGCTCGATAAATTCTACCGGTGTATATCCTGCATGCTATGTCACTGACAATGCACTGTTCCAGAAGGCTATAGAGAGCAGCGAGGCTTTTCGCAATGGCGAAATAAAGCGTGGCAGGGTGGAGATTATCAAGGAGCCTTGTGATGCTGACGTGCAAAAGAGCGAGGTAAATGAAACTTCGGGCAATCAGCATGTCTATCCGGAAGTTGCCAATATGCAACAGGCGCGTACGGTGCTTATGAACTCCCCTTTTAATTGCACTCTGGCGCAACTTCAGAATAAGAATTCCATAAAGGCTATGGCTCAGGAACACGATGTTTCATTTCCTAACTGGCTATGATTACCACTGAAGAACTGATAAAGAGGGTGCGCTGCCTCATAAATGAGACTGAGGATGATTCGGGGGTGTCGCTTATTACCGATGATACACGTTCCATCGATGATACCATAGTCAGGCTCATACCACAGGCTGTGGGTATTGTACAAAAGCAACGCAATGGCAGGTATGTGAATGTGAAGTCTTTGAAACCGGGCGATGTTGCTCTTGGGGAAACTCCCGAAGGGTTCAAGGTGCTTGCTCTCCCCGGGGACTTTACCGACCTTGTTTCGGTGAGGCTTGCTTCGTGGAAAACGTCGTGCATAGGAATATCGTCGCCCGATTGTGTAGAGCTTTATTACAAGCTGGGCAAAAATTCTCTGCCGCTCTCTTTCACCCCGGTGTGTGTGATGGATGTGGCGGTTGACGGGGCAAAGGTTCTTAAATTGTTCCCCTGCAATGATGATGATACTGCGGTACGCTTTGTATATGAGGCTGAATTCGATGCCTCTGAAGGGCTTGGAATGTGTGACGAGCGTATGGCTGATGCTGTAGCATACGTATGTGCGGCGTTGCTCTACAATGTGTTCGAACGTTACGATGCCGCAAAGTCGTTCATGTCATTCGCTGTTGCATTGTGTGGAGAAAGCGCAAAATAATTCATGATTAATATTTAATGCTATGGATAGTATAAAATTGGTCATAACATCGTTGCTTGCAAATATTGCAGGGCTGCTGTTTCCGATAAAGAATGATATGTTCGGGCTGGTACTGCTTTTCAGTGTCAACTTTTTCGTGGGGTTGCTTGCGGATGTGAGCAATCATAAGGAGTGGAGTTTCCGAAAGGCTTTCTGCTTCTTCCGCGATGCTTCGATATATTTTGTCATGGTGGCATCGATATATCTGTTGGGACGTCTTAAGGGTGAAGATATTGTTGCTGTGCATTGTGT
>JAGBSZ010000145.1 GCA_017631585.1 Bacteroidaceae bacterium | reverse complement strand
TAGTAAACTGCGCTTTTTCGGGCTTCGCAAGCCTAAAAATAGCTCTTTTTATTCAACTTCTCGCAAATGAGAATGACCCTTTAGTACTTTTGGGTCATCCTCATTTTATTGCTTGTTGATGTAATTTATCTCATTTTCTGCTTTGTTTGTAGGTGGAAAATGTGTTATCTTCGCGATAATAGAATAATGTAATATACTATAACAGATATTTTATGAAAAAAGTTCTTGTCGATTTGACAATTAAAGAGGTGCAACATGTTAATGCCAACTGTGTTTTGTTGGTTATGTGCAGTGAAAAACCTCTTCCGGCTACGCTTCCGGGGCAATTTGCCGAATTGCGTGTCGATAACACACCATCGGTGGTTTTGCGTCGTCCTATTTCAGTGCATAGCTTTGATGCTGGGAAAAATGAAATCGGCTTTCTGGTTCAGGTTGTAGGCGATGGTACACGTTGGCTTGCATCGCTAAAAGTCGGTGACAAAGTAAACACTCTTATGCCGCTTGGCAATGGCTTTACCATGCCTGCAGCAAATGGTGGTCGTTATCTGCTTGTTGGTGGCGGTGTTGGTTCAGCTCCACTGTATTACCTTGCTGAGCAGTTGAGAAAGAATGGCAATGATTTTGTGATTCTTATCGGTGCTCGTGCAGCAAAGGACTTGTATCGTCGCGATGCGTATGAGGCTCTTGGAAGGGTTGAATATACAACCGAAGACGGCTCTTTGGGCGAGAAGGGTTATGTGACAAACCACTCTGTTCTTGCTGAAAAGTTTGATGGAATATTTACTTGCGGTCCCAAGCCTATGATGCTTGCCGTTGCAAAGTATGCACGCGAGAATGGTATTGCTTGTGAGGTTTCTCTTGAAAACAAGATGGCATGTGGCCTTGGAGCTTGCCTTTGTTGCGTAGAGGACACCAAGGAGGGTCACAGATGTGTTTGTACAGATGGTCCGGTATTTTCAATAGATGAACTAAAATGGTAAAGACTAATGTAAAAATAGGCGGTCTTGAACTGAAGAATCCTGTTCTTACCGCATCCGGCACATTCGGCTATGGTCTTGAATTTGCCGATTTTGTAGATTTGAACAAGTTGGGAGGTTTTATTGTAAAAGGAACAACCCTTAATCATCGCGAAGGAAATCCTTATCCACGCAGTGCTGAGACACCAATGGGAATGTTGAATGCTGTTGGTTTGCAGAACAAGGGTGTCGATTACTTTGCGCAGAATATATATCCTCAGCTTAAAGACCTTGATACAAATGTTATAGTCAATGTCTCAGGTGCCTGCATCGATGATTATGTGGCGTGTGCCGAGAAGGTTGCTGCTCTTGACAAGATACCTGCCATTGAGTTGAATATCTCTTGCCCTAACGTTAAACAGGGCGGTATGGCGTTCGGTGTTATGCCTGCATCAGCTGCAGAGGTTGTTTCAGCTGTACGCAAGGTTTATCCAAAGACCTTGATTGTAAAGTTGTCGCCTAATGTTACCGATATTACAGAGATTGCGCGTGCTGTAGAGGGTGCGGGTGCAGATAGTGTGTCGTTGATTAACACTCTTTTGGGTATGGCTATCGATTCAGAGAAACGTCGTCCGATACTATCTACAATCACTGGTGGTATGAGTGGTCCTGCTGTTAAGCCAATCGCATTGCGTATGGTTTGGCAGGTTGCCAAGGCTGTCAAGATTCCTGTAGTGGGTATCGGTGGTATTACAACTGGTGCTGATGCTATTGAATTCCTCCTTGCCGGTGCAAGTGCCATAGAGGTGGGTACTGCAAACTTTATGAATCCTGCTGTAACAGGTGAGATAGTTGATTATATTGAAAATTACCTCGTACGTCACAATATGAGTTCTGTTGATGAACTTATCGGTGCGTTGCAAGTGTGATATATTGAATCTGTAAATTACAAAAAAAATGATGGCGTTTAATGCCATCATTTTTTTTGTAATTTAATTTTGTTTTGGCTTTTACAAATGTATATACAAATGTAAATGTAAAATATTTTTATTTATTTAGTAGGTCGGGACGCAACAGTTTGGTGCGCTCGAGCGATTGCTCGAATTCCCATTGACGTATCTTTGCTTCGTGTCCGGACAGTAGCACATCTGGTACTTTCCAACCGTTATACTCTGCCGGGCGTGTATATACCGGTGGTGCGAGCAAGTTATCCTGAAAAGAGTCGCTAAGTGCCGATGTTTCGTCCGAAATTACGCCCGGAATTAGGCGAATGACGGCATCGCAAATTACCTCAACAGCCAATTCGCCACCCGTCAGAACGTAGTCGCCAATACTTATCTCTTTGGTAATCAAGTGTTCACGTATTCTGTGGTCAATTCCCTTGTAATGACCGCACAAAAATATCAAATTCTGCTTCATTGAGAGCGAATTTGCCATTGGTTGGTCGAAAACCTGTCCGTCAGGGCTTGTATAAATGACCTCATCGTACTCTCTTTGAGATTTAAGATGCTTTATACAATTGTCAATGGGCTCTATCTTCATGACCAATCCGGCGCATCCTCCAAATGGATAATCATCAGTTTTACGATGCTTGTCAGTTGTATAATCTCGTAAATTGTGTAAACAAATTTCGGCATAGCCGTTGCGTTGTGCACGTCCCATAATCGATGAATTAAAGAAGCTTTCCATCATCTCGGGAAAGGTTGTTATGATATCTACACGCATGATATTATTTTGTTTTTTTTGTTTGTTCTGTAAATCTTCTGCGAAGATAACGATTTTATTTTATAGCACACCTACCATTTGTTGACAAACTGAAATAATGGAGTAAAAGATTGGAAAAACAGGCTTGAACTATCAGCAACATCGCCGAAGGTGTTGAATCTCAAGTCGCGTTTAAAATAGATATTTCGCTTCGCTCAGTATGACAACCTCTTTTGGTCAACTGTTATATTAAATTTAAACAGCTTCTTAAAGCCCCTTAAAACCGCTTTTCAGCGCATTTGCTCTTAAAAAGCGAATAAACGGGCTTTGACGGCTTAATAAATTTAAAAATTCTTGCCTGTTTCGATAAAATTGCGTAATTTAGCATAGTCTTATATTATATAAGGTGTATAATAAAACGACATGCTGAAAAACATTAATTTTATAATATTGAACTAAATGATTGAAAACGACAGAATTATTAAAGTCAATGTAGAAGAAGAGATGAAAACATCATACATTGACTACTCGATGTCGGTAATTGTGGCACGTGCCTTACCAGATGTCAGAGATGGATTGAAACCCGTTCATCGCCGTATTCTTTATGCTATGATGGAACAGGGTAACACCTCTGACAAGGCATACAAGAAATCAGCGCGTACTGTCGGTGAGGTGCTCGGTAAGTATCACCCACACGGCGACTCATCGGTTTATGGTGCTCTTGTCCGTATGGCACAGGATTGGGTGATGCGTTATCCGCTTATCGACGGTCAAGGAAACTTCGGTTCTATTGATGGTGACTCTCCTGCTGCTATGCGTTATACCGAAGCACGTCTGCATAAGATTGGTGAAGAACTTGCACAGGACCTGTATAAGGAGACTGTTGATTTCCAGCCTAACTATAACGATGAGTTCTTTGAGCCGACTGTTATGTCAACACGAATTCCTAACCTTCTTGTAAACGGTTCATCTGGTATTGCCGTAGGTATGGCTACAAATATCCCTACACACAATCTTAGCGAGGTTATCGATGCTTGTCTGGCATATATCGACAATCCTGATATCGATACAGACGGTTTGATGGAGCATGTTAAAGCTCCCGATTTCCCTACCGGTTGCGATATTTTCGGTCTTAACGGTGTACGTGAGGCTTACGAGACAGGTCGTGGCCGCGTAATCATGCGTGCTGTGGCTGAGATTGAGTCCGGAACACACGATAAGATTGTGGTGACAGCAATT
>JAGBSZ010000144.1 GCA_017631585.1 Bacteroidaceae bacterium | reverse complement strand
TTCACAGAGTTAGGTGTTAAGGAAGTTATCGGTTAATTAAAAGTTTTAGTATTATGGCACATAAAAAAGGTGTTGGTAGTTCAAAGAACGGCCGTGAGTCAGCAAGTCAAAGACTTGGTGTGAAAATTTGGGGCGGTCAGGTATGTAAAGCCGGTAATATCATCGTTCGTCAGCGTGGTACAGTTCACAACCCAGGTGCAAACATCGGTATGGGTAGTGACCACACTCTCTACGCTTTGGTTGACGGCGTTGTAACATTCAAGCGTGGCAAGAACGACAAGAGCTACGTTTCTGTTACTCCTTTCGCAGAGCAGAACTGATAAATCTTGTTCAAACAAAATAAAAAGACAATCCTTTGCGGATTGTCTTTTTATTTTTATTCAATGGCAATGATTCTGTCTATCTTGTTTCCGTTGCTCTTGTTCTTCTTTGGGATGTGTATCTTCAGGATACCATGTTTTACCTTCGCTTCGATTTTGTCTGTATCGGCATCATCGGGAAGAATAAGTGTCTGCTGAAAACGTGTGTAGGAGAATTCTCGACGCAGGTAACGTCCTTTGTCTTCGCATTTTCCATCTTCGCACTTTTCGCTTTCGCATTTGTTATCCTTGCACTCTTCGGTTTTCTTCTTTTCGTCTTCACAACAGCACTCCTTGCCGTCTTTGCTTTCGCAGTTGCAGTTTTTCTCCATTGTGATGGTGAGGTCGTTCTCGTTGTCGATGTGAATTCTGAAATCCTCCTTGCGCATTCCTGCTGCTGCCACCTCAACTTTATACTCCTTTTCTGTTTCAATTACATTGATGGCAGGTACGGTACTGCTGTTGCGTACAAGAATGTCGCTGTTGAAGAAATCGTTGAAGATACTTGGAACCCATGTCTGACCGCTTCGTTTCATTAGCATACTCATATACATTAAATTTAATTGTTAGACAATAAAACGGATGCAACCGAGCCCAAGGCAATAACGACTTCTATATGATGCAGGTGTAATCCAAGTCGCAGTCTCTCGTTGAGTGACTTATTGAGTGCCTGCCGGTTGCCGTCCGTTCTTGACTATATAATGCATGTGAGTGCGCTTATGTTCGTGTATGGAATTTCTTTTATATTTTATTAGTTGTAGCCATAAAAGTTCAACACTCTGTAACTAACGTTGCAGAGTGTTGAACTTTTATATGTTTGCTATTCCTTCGATTTCCACAAGCAGCTCGGGACGGCAAACGTCGGCTACAAGATAGTGTTTCATTGCCGTGGGATAGTGTGTTTCCATATACTCCTTAACGGCATCAATATCCTTTTTGCGCTTTACATATACTCGTAAAAGATGATATTGCGAACCGTTGCTTTCTGCCGGTATATTCTCTTTTGAAACAAGCCTGTCCATAATGTTCATGGTTTCGGCTGTCTGTTCTGCGGCATTCAGGCTGTTTATGCTCTGTTCACCCTTGATGGCTGCAGTGCCTGATATGAAAATAGTGTTGCCGAGCAGGCGTGCGCGTTCAAATTTTGGAGTGGTTCTCTCATTGAGATTCTCAATTACCTTACCGTCAAGAACATCCTGTGAATAGTTGTGTGCCGCAATCTGCAACGGGTTGTCGATGGGCAAGCTCCTGTCGCTGCTCTTAATGGCATTCACCTCAACCACAACACCGCCGGCATCTGCACCTATTCCTGTTGCTGCAGGGTAGCCGTTGTTCCATTCACATTTATTGTAGAAGATTGAACGTGCGTCGTTGAACTCCTGATAGTTCTGACTGCCGTCGTTGAGCATTGTAATGCCCTGTATGTAGTTCCATTGGCGGTAAATGTCGCTTGGCTTGAAACCGTTGGCAGAGAGCATCTTTTCTATGCCTTTGAATATGTCGCTTGCCTGTTCGTATGTGCTTGCCGACATATCATCGGGGATAATGCCTCCTGTTATGAGTTCGGCGTATTCCCCATTCCTAAGCAGTGTGAAATTGCGGTGACGTTCTACTGTTGCATAACTGTCTGTGAGGAATGTAACCTCGGCAACAAGTTTCTGTGTGGCTGTCTCCTGTGCAATGTAACTGATAAGAGGTGCATTTGCATCATAAAAGTTTTGTACAGAATTTCTCAGAATTGCAATGTTATGCAGATACTCATCGTTACTCTGCGCTTTGCCAAAGAATGAAATTTTAAGAATGTTCTCCTTGTCTATCTGTGAAAGCACCGAAAGGCACATATCCTCGATAGTGCCTTGAATCTGTGATGAAACTATGGTGTATGCTTTTTCGAACATTCCGTATGCTGTTATCGCTTGCGAAATTACAAAAATATTGCGAAAAAACAGGTTGTTTTTCGCAATATTTATAAAACCAAAGTATTCCTCCTTAAAATGAATTATTCATTACCTAAATGGTATCCAACGGAGTTGTTGTGTAAGTCTATTGCTTTTGCATTCATGTTATTTTAAATCAATTTGAAGCGCAAACGCAAGGTATTGTTCTCCCACGAGTGACTGATAATCTTGAATTCGCCTATTTCGCTTGTGTTGGCAACGTGTGTTCCTATGCATGCGCACACATCATAATCACCCACGCGAACAATGCGCAGTGTTTCGCTTGCATCAGCCGGCAGTTTGCTCAAGTCAACCTCTGCCGGTACGTTTTCTCTTGTTACAAACTCAATAGTCACCGGCATGTTTTGCTTGATGACATCGTTTACGCGGTTCTCGATCTCTGCAATCTGTTCTGCTGTAGGCTCACAAGGCAGAATGTAGTCGCATTTGCTCTTCTTGCGCTCTATATGCGCGTTACGGCTGCGCCCGCAAGCGAACATTCTCACCATAGTCTGGTTTAAAATATGCTCTACTGTGTGCATAGGCGCGATTGACATATCCTGAAATTTTGCTGCTGGTTGGTTTGTTTCCATATTTGTGTGTTATATTTCTACAATGTATCTTTTTTTAAGGTATTCCAGCCATTCTTTTTGCTTCTTCTGTTTGAAGTGCAAATCAATTAGTCCGAACAAGGATTCATAGGTCAAAGCTATGAAACTCTTTCTGCCATCTTCGCTAAGCAGTTGTATATATTCAGGTACTGCATATTTATGGAAGTGTCTGTTCCCCTCGGGGTAAAGGTGTATGTAATGAAATCTTTTGATTTCGCCTTTTTTCAACATAGAATATCCTAATATATGATTACGCCATATTTGTCTTAGGTGGTTTGCTTTAATGAATGATTTTGTATCTAATGACGAAATGAAATAATTTGATTCTTCACTCACTTGTCGGTATGTTCCGTTGGGATTCTCAATATCATCTTTCTCTTTAACTCCAATGCGATAGCCATTTTCTGTGTATTTTACTTCTATGCCAATACCACCTTTGTCACCATTGGTCGTAGTGTATTCAATGAAAGTGTCGAAAGATGTACCATCTTTCAAATATTCTCTTCTGTCTGGTGATTTGCCTGCAAATTCAATATGTATTTTATCTATGCGTGAAATACCTCCTCCGATAACCTCGTTGAACAGTGCTGTTGCAGCACTTAAGTCTTCCTCCATAGGGGTAAAGATGTTGTAGGGGATATGCTCACTTCGTAGCATATTCGAAAACAATGCAGAGAACTTGAACGATTTGACTTTACTTTTAATAAGTTCTCTATAGGTCTCGCAAAATATAAGTCCTTGTTTAGCTGCATCTGGAGAAAGAATGACTTGAGGATTTTTCTCGTCATAGAAATCATTTAACACATTTTCTCTATATGCAAACTGATGAGCACGTGCCTTTTTTTTGAATTCATCGTCGTAGCGATATGTTTTGCCTTTTCTCATTTTTAATTCGTGATTTTGCTCTCCTTTATGCATTGGCGGGTACTCCGCTTTGCCTTCGGCGAAATTGCTGGCGCTCGGCATAATGCAATCAGGCTTGCTTTCTGCACTCGCTGAACCGCAATTTTGTTTGTGGTCGTTGAGTTGGGGTGTTTCTGTGGTCATTGGTTTTGTTGATTAATGAGGTTCACAACTACTTTTACCATTATATCTTTCTCTTCGGTGCGGCTCTCGGCAATCATTAGTGTGAGGGCAACAAGGGTATTGTCGGCTATTCGTTTGCTGCCGTCTGTGCGGTAGAGTATGCCGTTACGCTCCATAAACCAAAGGAATAACATTGCTGCTATGCGTTTGTTGCCGTCGCTGAATGAGTGGTTCTTGGTAACAAGGTAGAGTAGCATTGCTGCCTTTTCCTCAACACTTGGGTATAGTTCTACACCACCGAATGTCTGGTATATCTGCCCGATAGAACTTTTGAATGAGTTGTCCTTTTCGTTTGCAAACAGGTTGCTCTCACCAAATTTCTCTTTGAGGCTCAGTATTGTTTCCATCGCATTTTCGTATGTTGCGTGGAAACGTTCTTCTTTTGTGATGTTCTCAATGGTCAGCTGTTGATAGTCGTAACGGTCGAGTGTGTCAAGAGCATATACATAGTCGCTTACAACAGAGAAAAGTCCTTTCGATTGTTCATCGGTCAGTTTTTCCTGTGAATGTACAGTGTGTGCAAGTAAACGAACAACATCTTTGAGTTCATTGTAATGCTCAATTCTTATCTTGTCGTTTATGGCGTAACCTTTTACAATGTAGTCTTTGAGAACACGGTTTGCCCAAATGCGGAACTGCGTGCCACGCTTGCTTTTTACACGATAACCGACAGATGTTATCATCTCTATGTTGTAGTGCTCAACTTGGTATGTTTTACCATCGGATGCAGTTGTCGCAAATTTTGCGACAACTGGTAACCCCTCCAACTCTTCTTTTAAGGCATTGTTAATGTGTTTGCCTATAGTTTTTATATCTCTATCAAATAATAACGATATTTGTGAACGGTTGAGCCATACTGTTTCACCGCTCATTTTTACTTCAAGCGAAACTGTATTGTCCTCGCTTGTATATATTGCTATTGGTGATATGTCAAACTCTCCTTTATGCATAGGCGGGTACTCCGTCTTGCCTTCGGCGAAATTGCTGGCGCTCGGCATAACGCAATCAGGCTTGCTTTCTGCACTCGCTGAACCGCAATTTTGTTTGTGGTCGTTGAGTTGGGGCGTTTTGGTGGTCATAGGCTGTTTGATTTCGTAAATAATCAACACAAAAAGTAGTTATATTTCTTGGTGTGTGTAAATGTTGCTTTCTTTTGTGTAAACTTTGTTTGTGTTATCAGCTGTCAATGATAAAGGTTGCGAGCAACAGCATAGTGAATTGCAATAGGTTTATAGCTGTTCTTCCCAAGATTGGGTTGAGTGCAGCACCATTGCTGTGTGTCATTCTGTACCATGTTGCTGTGTGGAGAAACAGGTATATGAGCGGAACTGTGAGTGTCCATAGGGGTAATTGCATCCAAAGGGGTAGCATTATTGTCATGGCGATGATGCCGGACAGGAGATACACATATCCCATTACGCGTCGTCCGAAGATTACAACTGTTGTGCGTTTGCCTACAGCTTTGTCGTCGTCCATGTCTCTGTAGTTGTTCACGATAAGGACGTTTGCGGCAAGCATTCCTATGGCGATTGCTGTGCAGAGAAGTGTCGTCAGATTATTCCAATTGCCTGTCTGCAGATAGCTGGTGAGTGTTACCGGTATGATACCGAAAAATATAATGACGGTAATATCGCCCAGTCCATGATGAGAGAGCGGATAGGGGCCTGTGCTGTATGCAAGTGCAAAGAGCAGTATTGCACAACCTATAGGTATAAGCCACAAACCTCCGAATATAAGCATAGAACAACCAATTATGGCTGCAAGCCCGAGCATGGCAAAGGTTGCATATTTCATGCTTTGTGGGGAAATGTCACCTTCGGTTACTCCACGACGGAAGCCTTCGCGTCCCTTGCGGTCCACTCCGTTCTTGAAGTCGTAGTATTCATTACCGAAGTTTGATGCTATCTGTGCCGACAATGCGAACAAAAGGCATTGAAGAGCCGGTATCAGAGAGAATCCCCCTTGCCAAACGGCACAGCCACATCCTGCCAACACTCCGGCGATGCTCACCGGCAGTGTGCGCAAGCGCATTGCTTCTATCCATTTTCTTATCATACCGGCTTTACCTTATTTAATACCTACATACATACGGCATATTCCCAAAGTAAAGGCTTTGTGTATTACTTTGCTGAAGCCTGCCTTGTACATCATAGGTATGAACTTGTCCGGGGCAGGGAAGTGCAGTACCGATGCCGGCAGATATTTGTATGCCCCCTTGTCGCCGGAAATCATACCGCCTATCGCCGGGAGAATATTCAGGAAGTAGAGCTTGTAGCACCAACGTATTATTGGGTTTGATGGCACTGAAAGTTCAAGAATAACAAGTTTTCCGCCCGGTTTCAGTACGCGATGCATCTCTTTGAGCCCAATGTCAAGGTGCTCGAAATTGCGTACACCGAATCCTACGGATATGCGGTCAAAAGTGTTGTCGGGGTATTCAAGAGCCTCGCAGTCGCCATATTCCAATGTTGCGCACATTCCGGCTGCTTTTATCTTTTCGCGTCCCACCTTCATCATTCCCTCTGAAAGGTCAATGCCTGTTACACGGCTGCCCTCTGTTGCTTTTTTGCATATTTCTATGGTGAAATCTCCTGTACCGCATGCTACATCGAGCACGGTAAGAGGTTTGTCGCAATCCACAATTTCCCTTACGGCTTTTTTGCGCCACCCCTTGTCTATGTTCAGTGACAGTATGTGGTTCAGTTTATCATAATCGGGTGCGATATTGTCGAACAGATTTTTTATTTTCTCTTTCTTTGCCATAAGATATTTATTTTGAATATTTTAATTTAACGATGTAGAGCAATAGCAATACGTTCATCAGCAGTGCGTAGATGATTGCCGGTATTGCCATTTCGCCACTGTTGAATATGAAAGGAGATGTCGCAATTGTTATTGCCTGAGCCGCATTCTGCATTCCCACCTCTATTACTATTGTATGGCGAACCGCATTTGTAAGCTTTCCTATTCGTGATAGCAACGAACTGCATAGCATACTTGTTATTATTAGCATACCGCAAGCGAAACCTATCAGACGGAAGTTCTCCATTATCTCTTGTGTATATTGCAGAAAGAACAGGAGTGCAAGCAGCATAAGTGCGGGAAAGGCAGTTTTGTTTAACACCCTGCTTACTTTGGCTGCCCATACCGGTCTTTTGTAGCGTAGCAACAGACCTGCCAACAAAGGAATAAAGAATAGTACAATGTTCTGCATCAACAATTTGCCAACGGGTAGTTCTATTGTTGTTCCTGCATTGTGCGAAACAAAGTATGAGGTAAATTCCATTATGACAGGGAGTGTGAAAAGAGTTATAATGCTGCTCACTGCCGTAAGTGTCACTGAAAGGGCAACATCGCCCTTGGCAAGCATAGAAAATACGTTTGACGAACTGCCGCCCGGGCAACAGGCTATAAGCACAAGACCCATAAAATATACCGGTGGCAAATTCAGAGCCCATGCAAGCGTGAAAGCAATGAGCGGTAACAGAATTATCTGTCCCACCATTCCCAGAACGACCGCTTTAGGGTGTCTTGCCACATTTATAAATGCCTCCTTGTTGAGTTCTGTTCCCAATAGGAACATTAGCACGATGAGGATAGGCATCACAATCCAGATTGTATTCATTGTTGTATGATTCGAGTTTTGTTCAAATATACAACAAAATATAATATTACGATGCTGTTATGAAAAAAATGCGACCTTTTCTGTTTGTCGCCATTTTACTTTTTTTGGTCTGATTTACCTCTGTTTTGGTATTATTTTCTTGCGAATCCATCTGTTTATTGTTTAATAATTATTGTTTGCGTAGATTTGCATAAATAGAACAGTGATGGTTGGAGATATCAGATTACTTGAAAATGAGACAATACTTGATGGGCTTCGTTTTCCCTATAAGATTGATAAGGTAACACAGATTGTCGTTACAAGAGGGCGTTTTTCTTGTATTGTTGACTTCCGTACCTATTCGTTGGATGTACCGGCTGTGGCTCTATTCCTTCCGGGGCAGGTTGTGGAATCTTTTGAAACGGATGATGATTTTACAGGTTTTGGTATAATGATGAGTTCGGATTTTACTGATTCCATGAATCTGCCGATAAGTCTGCAGGAAAGGCTTTTTATCAAAAATACCCAATTCTACAGTATCAGCAGTGAGGTGGTGGATGTTCTTTCCTCAGTTTATAGACAGGTTTCAAGTTTAATAAAACAACACGACAATCCATATAAGGAAGATATAATCAGACATCTTTTTTCGGCTTATTATTACGGACTCGGATATTATATGCACGGGCTTCAGAGCAAACCATCCTCGCTGACAGCACAGCAAGAAAAATGCGAGAAATTCATGTCGCTTGTCTCTGAACATTTCAAAACGGAACGCGAAATAGAATTTTATGCAAACAAACTGTGCGTTTCAAAGAAATATCTCTCATCTTTGTTAAAGCAAGAGACCGGAATGACAGCATTGGAATGGATTGAACGGTATGTTGTGCTGTATGCCAAAAGTTGTCTTACATCAACCACAATGACTATCCAACAGATTAGTGACGAACTTGAATTCTCTTCGCAATCAGTTTTTGGAAAATACTTCAAAAGAGTAGAGGGAGTGTCTCCCAAAGCATATCGACAGGCTTCTGCTAAAGAGTAATAAAGAAATGGAACGGCAAACTGAAATTCTATTTGCCGTTCCAATACTATCTTTGACACTTTGTATGGGTGTCATATTGTTTTATTCTTTTAGTTTTTCTTCTATTTCTTCTATAGTTGGCAAACAGCCCTTAAAATCATCTGGAATAAGTTTCTTCAATTCATATTCGGAAATTCCTATTGGTAATGATGTTGTTCCCAATGCATATTCTGCAACAAGACTGTCTTTTGTTTTACAAATAAGCAGTCCGATAGTTGGATTGTCTGTTTCGCACTTGATATCCTTGTCTATTGCTGTAATATAGAAACCAAGCTGTCCAAGATGATCCGGTTTGAATCGTTCTACTTTCAGTTCTATAACCACATAACAGCGAAGTTTTAAATGATAAAACAGCAGGTCTGCGAAAAACTCTTGCTCTCCTACTTGCAAACGGTATTGCTGTCCTACATAAGCAAATCCATTGCCTAACTCAAGCAAGAATCGAGTAATATTGGTTGTCAAAGCCTCCTATAATTCACGTTCATCATAATCTTGACGGATAGTGAGAAAATCAAAATTATAGGGATCCTTCAGTGTTTGCTGAGCCAAATCACTCATAGGTGCCGGTAGTGACCGTTCGAAATTGGTTATAGCCTTACCCTCTGCTTGATACAAACTGCTATCGATAAAATTGAGCAATACAGCACGACTCCAACCATTTTCTATAGTCTTGTTCACATAGAACAATGCTTCGTCAATTGATTTGCATTTTGCAATAATCTCGGTATGATGCCCCCAAGGAATAGTGAAAATCGCTATATTCAAATCGTCAACAACTTGTTGACGGATTGTATTAGACTGATTATAAAGTTCATAAAAGCGACGGCAATATTTTAGGTTTGTAACGCTGAAACCCTTCATGTTTGGAAACTCTTCCTTTAGGTCACGGCTAAGCGATTCGTAAAAACCGCTTCCCCATTGTGATTCTGCTTTAAGTTTTGCAATATCACATCCTAATCTCCAATACACCTTAAGCAACTCACTGTTTACTTTTACAGCGGCTTTAATCTGCTGACTGCTTATATAGGTTTTAATATCTTTTAGCCAGGATTTGTATTCTTTGTCCAATAGTGGCAATGCCTTTTTATTCATAGCATTTCAAATATTTATTATTGCAAAGATAGTATTTTATTCATAAACTTCGCTTTTTCCTTACTCCTCATTTATTCTTTAATTGTATTGTGTGTTATTGGGTGTTTTTATTGACTTTTTTACTTTTCCGCTGATTCAATGAATCAGCGACTTTCAGTAACCTACAATGATGGCGATGACTATATGTGGGAGAAATATAGAGGTAATTATAGTGGCGTATCTATAGGTTTTGATTTTAATAAAATTGGACCATTTTATCCAACTTCTAATGGAGTTTTTCTTATTGATATGCTCTCTAACATTTACAAGTTCTAGTATATGCTTAAGAAGCAAGTCATACCAGAAGTATGTCTCATTTACATAATATTTTGGACACTGCCCAGTTCCACTTCTTTTTATTTATTCTTGGCTTTCTCTATCCTTTTTTGAGCTGCCTCCTGACGGGCTTTTGCTTCAGCCATCTGCTTTCTGTATTCCTGCTCCTGAATGCCTTTGCGCACTTCTGGGTTTCTCTTTGCTTTTTGCTCTTGATAGAAAGCCTTTGTTTCCATTTTTTGAGCTTTGAAGTTTGCTCTGTCAATCTCTCTTTGTCTTTTTGCACTTTCCTTCATATCGCGGAAAGCCTGTTTGAGGAATCCCGGTTTTTCTTTTCTCTTTTCCTGTGCCTCAACTCCGGTTGTCATGCATGCCACAAGGGTTACAATTCCTAAAATTCTGATAATCTTATTCATATATGTAAGTTTTTCTATGATTATTTATCATCTTCTCTCCTCAAGAAATTTTTCAACGAACTTGTCTTCAATTTTTTGGTAACTGCCTACCACTGTGTTTTCAATCTTTTGGTAAGTTCCAACTACTGTCTCTTCAATTTTTTGATATGCCCCGACAACGGCATCTTCAATCTTGCTTTTCTTTGGTTTCAACGTTTTCATGACTTTAAATTATTGAATTACATCGGCAAAGGTATTGCAATAAAATGAAACGGATTATTCACATCAGCCGATGGTTTGGTCTGATTTTCTCAATTCTATGCAACGTTATCGTACTAACGGTTACAATTAATTTACTTTCACCTTATTACCATTAATTAACATACAAATTCTCTCTTTTATAATGCTTTTTATGTAATTTTGCATGTTTTGATGAAAATTTTAATTTAAAACAAATAATATGAAATTCAATTTAAAAATGCTGTTGGTGTGTCTTATGGCACTATTTGCAACAACAGTTGCAACAGCAAGCGAAGAAAACAAACAACTTCCTGTCGATAAGGCGGTGAGAATGGGTAAACTCAAGAACGGCTTGACCTATTACATCCGTCACAATGACACTCACAAGAACCTTGTAAATTTCTACATTGCGCAGAAGGTGGGCTCAATCCAGGAAGAGGAGGAACAGCGCGGTCTTGCCCACTTCCTTGAGCACATGTGTTTTAATGGAACTGATCACTTTCCCGGAAAAGGACTTATCAACTATCTTGAAGGTATCGGTGTAAAATTCGGTGCAGACCTCAATGCTTATACTTCAATCGATGAAACGGTGTATAACATCAATAACGTACCTGTAAATGTAGAGGGTGCTGTTGATTCATGCTTGTGGATTCTTTACGATTGGGCTGATGGTCTTACTCTCGACCCCGAAGAGGTTGACAAAGAGCGTGGTGTCATTCACGAAGAGTGGAGAGGACGCAACAGCGCGATGATGCGTATGCAGGAGCGTATGCTTGCCGACATCTTCCCAGGCAACAAGTATGGTACACGTTTGCCTATCGGTATAATGGAGGTTGTCGATTTCTTCCCTTATCAGACTCTTGTCGATTACTATGAAAAGTGGTATCGTCCCGACTTGCAAGGTATAATCATTGTTGGTGACATCGATGTGAAGCAGGTTGAGAAAAAGCTTAAGAAAATCTTCAAGAGCATCGATATGCCCAAGAACCCTGCAGAGCGTGTATATTATCCTGTAGAGGACAACAAAGCAACAATCTTTACGCAGCAGACCGACAAGGAGCAACAGAACTATGTTCTTCAGCTCATGTACAAGCACGATGCTCCTACACGCGAAGAGCGCAATACAGCAGAATATATCCGCGAGAATACAGTACGCAGCTTGGCTATAAGTATGCTCAACACCCGTTTCTCGGAGATTATTTCAAAGGAGAATCCTCCTTATTTGGGTGCAGGTGTAGGTTTTGGCGATTATGGTACTTCACAGACAAAGAAATCGTTCAATGTATCTGTAACATGCAAGAAAGAGCAGATTATGCAGGCTATCCCTATGGTATATACCGAGGTTGAGCGTGCACGCCGTTTCGGCTTCACAGAATCTGAATTCAACCGTCTCAAGAAGAGCATGATTGCAGGCATGGATACATGGTATGCCGAGCGTGACAAACGTACAAATGACTATCACGCACAGAACTGCATACGCCACTTCCTCGACAACGAGAGTCTGATGGACCCTGCATACGAGCTTGAACTCAGCAAGAGCATCCTTAGCTCAATTACACTCGAAGAGGTGAACGCTGTAATTCCGGCATTGCATCGCAAGGATAACCGTGTGTTGGTATCATTTGCTCCCGAAAAGAACGGTGACGATGTATATTATCCCGGCAAAGAGGATATCGAGATGTTGCTTGATATGATTGCATCAGCACGCAACATTGAACCATACGAGGATAACTCAATCGATGTTCCTCTGCTTGCTGAACTGCCACAAGGTGGCAAGGTTGTTGCAACCGAAGAGGGTAAGTGGGGTACAACAATCTGGACTCTCTCAAACGGAATCAAAGTTGTTGTCAAGCCAACCGATTTCCAGGCTAACCAGATTTCGCTTGCCGGATACAAGATTGGTGGTACAACACAGTACCCTGACAGCGAAATAATCAACCTTTCAATGTTGTCGTCGTTGAGCGGAGCCGGTGGCTTCGGTGCTTTCGATGCGACACAGCTCGGAAAGAAACTCACAGGCAGCACAGCGAGAGCAAATGTCGGAAGCAATGCGCTATATGATATGATAAGTGGCGAGTGTGCTCCAAAAGATGCTGACGATATGTTCCAATTGATATACCTCAAGTTTACATCTCCTCGCAAGGATATGCAGGCATTCGAGTCGCTTACAACACGCATGAAAAACAGCTTGAAGGACAGAGATGTCAACCCGAATACAGCATTGAGCGATACACTTACATTTGCTTTGTACAACGGTCATCCCCGTACATTGCCAATGCTTGCTGAAGATGTCGATAAGGTTGATTACGACAGAGTTCTTGAAATTTACAAGGAGAGAACAAGCGATGCTACAGGATATATGTTCTTTATTGTAGGTAATGTTGACTTGGATGCCATCAAGCCGCTTGTGGAGCAGTACATCGGTGCTTTGCCATGCAACGGACGTGTAGAGGAGATGGTTAAGACTACAGTTGAGACACGCAAGGGTGTTTATCGCAACAACTTCAAGAAAAAGATGGAGAACCCAACCGGAACAGAAATCATCTATTATTCCGGCGAGATTGACCCTGCACAGAAGAACAGAATAACAATGAGCTTCCTCTCACAGATATTGCAGATTGTATATACCGAGGAGGTTCGTGAGAAAGAGGGTGGAACATACGGTGTTGGTGTAAGTGGCAATGTTATTCGTCGTCCAAAGGGTGAGTTCTCATTGACAATAAACTTCAATATGGCTCCTGAGCGTCGCGAGGAACTTGCCGCAATCATTGTTCGTGAGTTCGAGAAGATTGCAAAAGAAGGTCCTGCAGACGAACATCTGGAGAAGGTACGCAGCTACATGCTAAAGACCTTTGAGGAGAGTCAAAGAAAGAACAATGCCTGGATGAACTGGATGTACAGCCATTACTTTGAGAACGAGAATACTCATGATAGCTTTGAACCTATAGTAAAGGCTATGACAAAAGAGGATATACGTAAATTTGCTGAATATATCCTTTCTCTCGGAAACTTCATCGAAGTAAGTATGGTTCCTGCGGAATAATATGAATTGGCATTCTAACAAACAGACAAGGTTTCGGAAAATCCGAAACCTTGTCTGTTTGTTAGAATGCCACACCGAGCCGGAATCCGAAATTGTTGAGCCCGTTCTGCGAATAGGTCATTATATCATGCTTGTTGGTCGCATAATTGTAATATATCGCCATGTGGAAACCAATGCTGTTTGCCCAGGGGTAGTAGTTGAAACCAACCTCAGGTGACATGAAGAAACCCCATCTGTTCTGACTTTTCATGAATATGTAATAATAGTCGTTGAACTCAGAGTAACATGTACCAAGCTTAATACCTGCGTATGGCTGGAAATCCCTTTCAATGAATCTGTATCTCATAAGGACACCAAAGGGTAGTGCGAACATCTGATGTTGCTGGTCGGTGTTCATTGCCAGTGTCTGCGACAACTGTATTGTTCTTCGCGAAATATATTCATTGTTGGTGTGGAAACTGATGAATGCTCCTATGGCAATATTCCTGTGAACATAATAACCGCCCTCAAAGTTCATACCCCAGCCGCTTGCCTTGTTCGAGAAGCTGTTGTCAATAGGGATGTTGAACTGCCAGTCGATGTTGTAATAACTGTCGAGGGATATTTGCGCCTTGCCTGTTGACGGTGCCAACAATGTCATGACAAAGAGCGATATATAAAACAAATGACGTAAACTTTTCATAAACATCTCTTTTTAGTGGTTACTGCTTGTTCGACAAATAGGGTGATTGCGCAAATGCCTGATTTATGGCATCCAACGTACGTGTAAGGCTCAGATTGTTGCCGTTAAGTATTCCGCAAATATATGAGTTCCATATTACAGTAAGCTTGTCGTTCAGCGCAGTGGGAGCATCGGTGTTCACAAGCTCTCCTATGATAGAACCGGTGCTGTAACTGTAAGTGAACGAATATGGATAATACCAGCCCCATCCGCCCCAGTTCCAATATCCCGGATAGTAGTTCCACCACGGACCGGAACCATAGGTGTTGTAATAATAGGTGGTATTGATGTAACTCAATTGCAATACAATGTCAGCCATTTCCTCTTCTGCGGCAGGAGTATATCCTGCACCTTCAAGCCCGGCACGATAGGCGTTGACAATCTTTTGCGAATTGTTGTTCTTCCAATATGAAGCCTTCTCGTCGTTGCCGATAATCAGTATGCTGTCGATTACATGGAACGTCTTTATAGCTTTGAAGTCCGTTCCTGTATCGTAATTGGTATATACCAGATAGTCGTTAGTGAGCATATCGGTATCCGGGCTTTTCTGGCACGACATCAAAGTCATGCCCACAGCGACTAATGATAAAAGGAATGTTCTTTTCATACTCCGGATATTTTATTTTTTAACTTTTAGACGATGCTCCTTATGCATGCTTGCCGGCTTTCCGTCATTGCCCACCTTTACCAACGAACTGTCTTCGAGCATCATAAAGCTGACGGTGGGGTAGTTGTTTGCCGATACAAGCTCAATGATGGTTGCGGTGCTGTCATTCTCTGTTCCCAATAGGAAAATAGCCTCTCCGTTGTCGGTCTGCGTTGCAAGACCTTCGTCAATAAAATCTGTGGTTACAGAGTATGTGCCGTCGTTGTTAAGGCTTATCGTCCTTACCGTAAGCACCACATCGGCAACAGCATTGTTGTACATTGGCGATGTTCCTTCAAACACAAAGGTCTGCGCATCGGCAATGGTAGAGTCGTTCACCCAGAAAATGCTGTCTGTCTCACTTTCTATAACAACACCGTTCTCCTTGTTTCCGTTGCATGAGTTGCACGACGAGAAGATGAATGTGGCTGCTGTCGCCACCAGTAAA
Organism: Bacteroidaceae bacterium; assembly: GCA_017631585.1. Classification (GTDB taxonomy): domain Bacteria; phylum Bacteroidota; class Bacteroidia; order Bacteroidales; family Bacteroidaceae; genus HGM04593. Next base: position 2,168 of record JAGBSZ010000144.1, on the reverse strand, counting down.
AGAATCTTTTTCATTGTTTTGTTTTTTTTTGGTTCAGTGAGATAACAAGTGAAAAAGGTTCTATGTTTTCTGTTTTTTGTTTATGAAATACAAATAATGTTATCGGAGTGCAAAAAAGATTTTGCACTCCGATAACATTATTTGCAGGATATACTTCTTTGCTTTATCAGTTTGCGCTGTTGTTTTCAGGCGCAGTTCCGTTTACTATTATATATAATGTATTATACAACAGATATTCCTGTTCCGAACCAAGAGGGTATATACTGTTTTTTTGTGCAAGTTCGTCGAACTCATAATCAGGCTTTACCCCTTCGCTCGGCATAATCTCTCCATTTGCCGAATAAGCTATGGCTGTTGCCGGATTTATCGCGAATCCATAAGGTGATTTAATCTCTTCTACGATTATGTTTACACCGGTGCTTTTTTCTCCTATAACGAATGCATCATACATGTCTCTTGATGTGTTCACAGAATTTACAAGAAGCTCTGCTACGCCTTGTGTACTTTTTCCAATGATAAAGTATATCTTTTTGTCGGCAACCGAAACCTCCTGTGCGGTGTAATTGTGGGTTGCTCTGATGTTTCCGTTGTTGTCTTTAAGTGTGCAGAAAGGTGTTCCTATAAACTCTGACGGCACTAACATGCTTGCCAATGATGTGATATTTGAGATTTTGCCACTTGTATTGTAGCGTAAATCTATGATTATATCCGTAACATTCTGTGCGATGAACTCTTCAAATATTGCACTTGTGCGGTCAACAAAGTCATCTTCGTTGAAATTGTTGCAGAGCATGTATCCAACCTTCTTGTCTCGAACATTGTAAATCTCATTGACGGCAATATCTCGTTTGTCGTATGATGTCGATGCCGATATTTCAATGGTGTCACTCTCCACCCAGAAATATTTTCCTGTTTCATCGTCAAAATCCATATATTCCGTTGCTAATTTGGCTGCATCGCCTTGCAACAGAGTCTTTTGGCTCGATGTCGATAACTGTTTGCCATTAACAGCAGAAATCCATGTTCCACGCTCTATTCCGGCAATTCCGGCAGGAGAAGCGGGCTCAACAAACAACACCAACGCATATACACGGCTTGGCTTTTCAGCAATGGGGTCGCGCATCAGAGCTACGCTCATTCCATAATCGTGTGAAACTATCGTGTCAGTAAAAAATGATGCTTTGTCGTTCTTGCTGAGCAGTGAAGTGAAGAATTTAGATGTTTGGGTAAAGAATTGGTTGCGTCCGGGTTCTTTTATATCATCCTTCCACAGATAAACCTCCTTCATGGTGTCATAAATCCATTGGTTCTCTTGAGTTTTTTCAATGTACTCATGAGTTCTGTCCTCTCCGCACGAAATAAACGAAAGGAGTGTCACGTATATGAATATCTGTATAAGAATGTTTCTGTTCTTCATCATCTTATTGTTAATGTTCAATGGCTTGTATTCAAGACAACAAATTTATTGAAAAATTAAAGACCGACAAAATTTTGTCGGTCTTTATCTCGAGCATTACTGCATCCCCGTAAGGGGTAAAAGGTTTATTAAGCCTCTGCAGGAGCCTCTGTAGCCTCCTCTGCGGGAGCTTCAGCAGCTGCCTCAGCCTCTGCCTTTGCAAGAGCCTCTGCTGCTTTCTTCTCAGCAACCTTCTTTGCAATAGCTGCGTTAACCTCTTTCTCAGCCTCCAAACGTGCCTTCTTGTCGTCACGCTTAGCCTGCTCTTCAGCGCTCTTTACACCATTGAGAGCATTTACCTTAGCTGTCTTCCAAGCCTCGAATTTAGCCTGAGCTGCAGCCTCGTCGAATGCACCCTTCTTAACACCGCCCTGGAGGTGTTTCATCAAATAAACGCCCTCGCGAGAGAGAATGCTGCGAACTGTGTCTGTAGGAGTAGCACCGTTGTTAACCCACCACAAAGCACGCTCAAAGTTGATTTCAACTGTTGCAGGGTTTGTGTTAGGATTGTAAGTACCGATTTTCTCAGTGAACTTTCCATCACGTGGAGCTCTCGAATCTGCAATCACGATAGAGTAGAATGCGTAGTGCTTACGACCTCTTCTCTGTAGTCTGATTTTTGTTGCCATTTTTTAAATAGTTTTAATGGTTAATGATTTGAGTTAGCCCATAACTCGTATAGGCGGTGCAAAGGTAATACTTTTTTGTGTAA
>JAGBSZ010000143.1 GCA_017631585.1 Bacteroidaceae bacterium | reverse complement strand
CTATGTCGAGAATATTGAACGCATAGGTATAAAGAAACAGAATGCCGAAAAGGATGTATTCGTAATCAAATCAAAGATTGAGATAAAGGACGAAAAGACAGGGCATTCAATAATAATCCTTCCAGACGAGAAATTCAGCCTTAACGTACTTATCCATTACGACAGCAACATACTCTTCAACCAGTATGCCACACTTGAGGATATGGCAGACTTCAAGAAAGAGATTGCGTCAAGCCGTACATTCGTATTTGTACGCGAACTGGAGTCGTTGCTGAACCTGGGACTTATCAAGGGAGGTGACCTGGACAATGCCATTGTCATCTATGAGCGCGAGATGACCCAGGAGAATTTCGACAGGCTTACAGATATTCTTGGTGTACCACAGATGGATGCAAAGAAACTTGGATACCTGAACCACAAACCGCTTGTATGGAACAACGAGCCTGCACGTCACAAGCTCCTTGACATTATCGGCGACCTTGCATTGATTGGCAAGCCATTGCAGGGACGCATCATTGCTACTTGCCCGGGACATACCATAAACAACAAGTTTGCCCGTGCGATGCGCAAGGTTATCCGCGAACACCAGATACAGGCACCGATATATGACCCCAACCGCGAGCCGGTGATGGATGTAAAGAGAATTAAGGAACTTCTACCCCATCGCACTCCAATGCTTTTGGTTGACAAGGTAATAGAACTCGGTTCAAATTACATTGTAGGTATCAAGAACATCACCATCAATGAACCTTTCTTCAACGGTCACTTCCCCGATGAACCCATAATGCCGGGAGTATTGCTCATTGAGGCAATGTCACAATGCGGTGCATTGTTGACAATGAACATGCTCGATGAGCCTATGAAATACTCTACATATTTCCTAAAGATTGAGAAAGTTTCATTCTACAGGAAAGTGGTTCCCGGCGATACTTTGATATTCAAGGTTGAGCAGCCTGTCCCACTACGTCATGGCATATCTATGATGAAAGGATATGTATTCGTAGGAGAGGAACTCGTTGCTGAAGCACAATTCACAGGACAGATTATTAAAAACAAAGAATAAAAGAGATAAATATGATTAGTCCATTGGCACATATACATCCCGGTGCAAAGCTTGGTGAGAACTGCACTGTAGAACCATTTGTTTACATCGAAGACAATGTTGTTATCGGTGATAATTGCCACATCATGGCACACTCATCAGTGTTGAGTGGTACACGCATGGGCAAGAACAACAAAGTTTTTCATGGAGCTGTGGTAGGTGGTATTCCACAGGACCTGAAATTTGTTGGCGAAGACACTACTCTTGAGATTGGTGACAACAATCTTATACGCGAGAATGTTACTTTGAACAGAGGTACAGCATCAAAGGGCAAAACTGTTATTGGCAGCAACAACCTTTTCATGGAGAACTGCCACATAGGACATGACAGTGTTGTCGGAAGCGGATGCATCATCGGTAACTCAACAAAGATTGCCGGCGAGGTTGTAATTGCAGATTTTGCCATATTGAGTGCATGTGTTCTTGTACACCAGTTCAGCAACATCGGAAGCTATGTTATGATTCAGGGAGGAAGCCGCATAAACAAGGATATTCCACCTTATATAATAGTAGGTCGCGAACCAGCAAAATATTGTGGATTGAACATTGTAGGTCTTCGCAGAAGAGGCTTCAGCAATGAAACAATAACAGCGATTCGCAATGCATACCGCAACATATATGAGAGCGGAACAATTGTTTCTAAAGCTGTTGAAAAAATCAAAGAGGAGATAAACATGACTCCTGAGGTTGAGTATATAGTCAACTTCATTGAGAAAATATCGGAAAGAGGTATTATAGGATAAAAAGAGAATATTATGATATATAAATTCAGATTGCTTTCAGACGAAGTTGACAACTTCAGAAGAGATATAGAAATTGACTCAGAGGCAACATTCCTTGAGTTGAACAATGCCATATTGGAATCGGTGAATTATCCAGATGACCAGATGACCTCATTCTTCATCTGCACCGACCAGTGGATTAAAGAGGTGGAGATTACACGCGAAGATATGGGTGGTATGTCAGAAGATGAAAACTACACCATGGCTGATACAGTTATCGGCGACCTTGTTGAGGACGAGAAGCAGAAACTCATTTACGTGTTCGACCCTCTTGCAGACCGTGTATTCTTTATGGAACTTAACAAAATAGAGTTCGGTAAAGACATCGAAAAGGCTGTATGCGTAAAATCTACCGGCGATGCACCTGCACAGACACTTGATTTTGATGAGATACTAAACAAATCAAACACTACCGTTGTTGCTGATGACGATGACTTCAACGAAGATTTCTACGGCAGTGACGGCTACAACGAAGATGATATAGACCTTGACGGCTACGACATCAACAACATTGCCGATTCAAGCTATTCTGACGACCTTTATTAATCATTATCTGCCCTGATGGAGGTAATGAACACACTTATTGTATTGATAGGACCAACGGCTGTGGGCAAGACTGATACAAGTCTTGCCATAGCCGATTATTTTGGTTGCCCCATAATATCATCTGACTCAAGACAGATGTATAAAGGCATGGAGATTGGAACAGCCATGCCAAGCAAGGAAGAACTTGCACGATGCAAGCACTACTTTGTAGCGCACTTGCAACCTGGTGACTATTACAGTGCGGCTAAATATGAGGAGGATGTAATAAATCTTCTTGATAAGGAATTTGCCAGGAACAAGGTAATGCTGATGTCGGGCGGTTCAATGATGTATATCGATGCTGTATGCAAAGGCATAGACGATATACCTACCGTTGATGACGAAACCCGCGCAATGGTACTCGAAAAATATGAAAGAGAGGGGCTTGAACAGCTTGCATCGGAACTGCGCCTGCTCGACCCGGAGTACTACAATGAAGCCGATATTAAGAACCCCAAACGTGTGATGCATGCTTTGGAGATTTGCTACATGACCGGCAAGACTTACAGTTCGTTCCGCAAGCGGAATACAAAAGAGAGACCGTTCAATATAATAAAGATTGGATTGCAACGCGACCGGGAAGAGTTATATGAACGCATAAACCGCAGAGTGGATATGATGATTGAGCAAGGGTTGATAGAGGAGGTAAAGGGATTCTCGCATCTGAAACACCACAATTCGCTCAACACGGTAGGCTATAAGGAGATATTCAAATATCTCGACGGAGAGTGGACGTTGCCTTTTGCCATCGAGAAAATAAAGCAGAACACTCGAATTTATTCACGCAAACAGGTAACGTGGTATCGGAAAGATGAGGAGATAGCATGGTTTCACCCAGACGACATTCAGTCAATCATTAAATATATCGAGGATAAAATCTAAATTTTATCCTCGATATATTTTTTTCCTTGCCATGTGTCGCGCTCACGCATTCGCCGTTTTACCTTTTCTATAAGTTCATGGTTTTTCAAACCCCAATCGGGAGCAATCAACAGTTCTTTTGGCGACTGCGAAGCAAAACGCTCAAGAACTATATCCGGATTGAGTCTCTCCACATAATCGACAACAGTCTCAATATAATCTTCAACAGAAAAGAGGGAGAAATCTGCAGGGTTTTCAATATACTCTTCTGCCATACGTGTACCGCGGATAAGTTGCAACTGATGCAACTTGAGTGTTGTAAGCGGAAGTTCCGACAAAATTGCCGCCTGTTGCATAAGCTCTTCCCTGCTCTCACCCGGCAAACCAAGGATTATATGCGCACCTACGGGAATACCGTGGGCAGCAGTACGTTTCACAGCATCCACAGCACAGGCATAGTCATGACCGCGATTAATACGCAACAAGGTTCTGTCCGATGTACTCTCTATGCCATATTCCACAAGGACAAACGTATGCTTTTGTAACTCCTCGAGGTAATCGAGCAACTCTTCTGGCATACAGTCGGGACGCGTGCCGATGACAATACCGACACAACCTTCAACTGCAAGAGCCTCCTCATAACGTCTTTTCAGATTGTCAAGAGAATCGTATGTATTGGTATATGCCTGGAAATATGCAAGATAACGCATTGATGGGTATTTGTGCGAAAAGAAAGCAATACCCTCCCTCATCTGCTCTGCAACCGGCAAGTGCTTATGACAGAATGCAGGATTAAATGTACGGTTATTGCAATAGGTACAACCGCCACGTCCTTTTGTGCCGTCACGGTTAGGACAGGTGAAACCACCGTCGATTGTTATTTTCTGCACCTTACCGCCGAATCTTTCGCGCAAATATGTTCCGAATTCGTTATAATAGAATCTTTCACCCATACCCTACTCAATTACGTTTACGGAATTCGCTCGGTGTCATTCCGGTCATTCTCTTGTAATATCTGCTGAAGTATGACTGACTCGGAAAATTATACTCATCGGCAAGTTCCTGAATACTCTTTGAAGAGTATGAAAGTTCGTATTTCAGCCTTGCTGAAACAGCAGAATCGATTATTTCTTTAGCCGTACGGTGCGATATATCATTACATACCTCGTTAAGATAACCGCTGCTTACACCCAACTCGTTGGCATAGAACAACACTTCGCGCGAAACAGAATGTGACTCAACCAATGATTTTATAAAAAGGCGAAAGAGTTCCTTCTTTCTTGAAACACATTCATGTAATTGGATTTCCGCATCATTGCAACTTGTATAAAATTGCTGCTGAACATAAAAAAGCGATGAAACCTGTTTTATAACAACCTGTTCAAAACGTTCTTCATCCAATATCTGCGATGCCTGACTTATTAGTTCAAAAGTAGTTTCAATTATTTTAAGATACTCTTTATTGAAGTAGATGAGCGGATTTTTCTTTACATAATCGTAATGTGTCATCTTAAGTTCTGCTATGACGGGAGTGAACATTGTTACCGGCAATAGAAGAGCCTGGGATTTAAAATCGCTTGTTCCACCTTTAAATACTATTATATCGTATGGTGCTATCGACAAGAAGCCATCGCGTTTCAAAGTATAAGTAACATAGTTTATCTCGACTTCAATCTCACCACTCTTACATAATACAAGGACAAGGTTATTACACTTCTGCGGCTTGTTGAATGAACCCTCCATCCCCAATTCAAGTATTGAAGCCTTGTTTACATCTATACTCTTCAGTTGTTCCATATAATTAGATTTTGGAACAAAAATAGTAAAAACAACCATCCAAAGCAATAGTTTACCTTGATAAAGGACAAAATATGAGAAATTTGAAAAGAGATAGATTGAAAAAATATGATTTTATAACTGTATGTAACATTATGTTACCATTTTTAATATACAACGAGGCAGTCAATAAACATGACAGCCTCGTTGTATATTAAAAATAGGATATTTTACTGATGTACCTCGCGCAACAAATCATTCACAGTCTTAACAGGGTTGAAGGTGACAAGAGGAACTTCAACAAAAATTGTATTCCAGTCGCTCATAGCACCGTTCCATAGACCAGGCAACTCCATTGCCTTAAGATCACGACCGTTCTTTGACTTGTGTGAGATGAAACCAGTGTTCTTGTCAACAAATTCAGGAAGATTGAACTTATTTCCCTTATAGTCTTTGACTGCACATACAAGGTCAACCGGGTTGAAGTGTGTACCGTTCTCGAACATTGATTTTGCAGCCTCGTTGTTCATGTCAATCTGCGAACTCTCAAGAATTTGCAATGAAACTGTTCCATCCTGATTATAAGCAAGGAATGGACCACCGCCAGGCTCACCTACATTCTTTACCATACCGCATACACGCATCGGACGGTTCAGTTTCTTATGCAAATATTCCGCAAGAGCAGCATTATCCATTGCATCAAGTTCTGCATTAATGCACTGCAAATCATTCTGCAGGAACAATTTCATTTCATTAAGCAACTCGGGAGCACAATTACCGGCATCAAGCATAGTAAGATACTCGTATGCTCTCTTTTGCTTGTCAACCAATATACCCGCAAGCAATTTCTTGTATTTTACAGTATCAGGCTTAAGACGATCGGGAACAACATTATCAATATTCTTGATGAATATCACATCAGCATCGATATCGTTAAGATTCTCGATAAGCGCACCGTGACCACCGGGACGGAACACAAGCGAGCCGTTTTCGCGGAAAGGAGCATTCTCAGCATCCACAGCTATAGTATCGGTACACTGTTTCTGCTCTGAGAATGTTATATCATATTTCACATTGAACAATTGCTCATAGTATGCTTTTCTTTCGGCAACGAGTTCCTCAAACAACGCCTTATGGTTAGGAGAAACAGTAAAATGCAATTTTACCACCCCGTCGGTAGCCGCATACAATGCGCCCTCAACAAAATGCTCTTCGGCAGACGTGCGAGCATCATCCGAGTATGTGTGGAACTTAAGCAATCCTTTAGGCAATGAACCGTAGTTCATACCTGTAAAATCCAAGAGATTGAATACAACGGCTTTATAGTCACCCTTTGCAACAAGTTCACTTATACCCAAAGAGTTGTTTTTTACACATGTGGCATTGAGTTCATTGTAAAAAGCGAACTTCTCGATGTTAGCAAAGAAATTCTTCTCAAAATCAGTTGTAGGAACATCGTACTCGGCACTAAGGAACGAGAAAAGATCCTTGAACATACGGCTTGCAGCACCCGAAGCCGGAACAAATTTCAGGATTGCGTTACCCTCAGCACAATAATTATCCCAAACCTCAAGATAACTGTTCACCTCGTTTTCCGATGGATTGAGTACTCCATTGCCGATTGTTGCGGCATCCTTGATTTTAAGGAACGGAAAACCGGTCTTGAATGTTTTCAACTGTTCGGCAACCTGTTCTGCCGAGATACCTTTCTTGCTCAAAAGCAATTGGTCTGCTTTGCTTATCATAATGGTTGATTTTAAGTTTTTTCTTTTCTTAATGGCGAAAATACTTAAAAAATCTATAAATGACAAAATAAATGCTGATATTTAAAATAGAAAAACTAAATTCGCGAAATGAAACAAAAGTAAAGCAACCATGAACGAACTTTTGATACATACAGATAACGAAAAAAGAGAGATTGGGGAACTTACGGAAATTCTCATACAGAATATCGAGGGCGGAATTCTCTCTGAAGCATATGCATACATTAAAGAGAGAACTGTCAATGCTATTGCAGAAGGCAAGATTATGCGTGACGCATTAGGGTTCAGCCCTGTCATAACCGATATGCAGACAGCAGTGCTTGTAGGACATGAAATCGGATTCCAGAACGAAATAATTACAAGCATTCTTCTGAACCGTTGTGTAAATGCAGGAACAGCTACAATTGATGAGATAAAGGATATATTCGGAGAAAATGTAACCAAGATTCTCAATAACCTTATCCAAATAAACTCATTGTATGCAAAAAGTCCTACAATTGAGTCGGAGAACTTCAGAAACCTATTGCTGTCGTTCACTAACGATATGCGTGTTATCCTTATCATGATAGCAAGCCGCCTTGTAATGTTGCGCGGTTTGTTTGATTCCGACAACGAGGAGGCACGCAGACTTGTGGAGCGCCTGGGCGAGGAATATCTGGCATGGTTTGAATACATGCTCCGCCGCAAGGCAGGAATGTGAGGGGCAGGACTATGAACAACAAGACAAGATTTATCCT
>JAGBSZ010000142.1 GCA_017631585.1 Bacteroidaceae bacterium | reverse complement strand
GTTCATAGCAAGAACATTAAGCAAAAAACAGTCGGCTTTTTAGTTAAAAAAGAGAGGATGACCCAAAGGTATTAAAGGGTCATCCTCGTTTGTGAGAAGTTGAATAAAAAGAGCTATTTTTAGGCTTGCGAAGCCCGAAAAAGCGCAGTTTACTAAGCGTAAATGCCATTGCGTACGAGCAATGTTTGCGACAACGGGAACTTTAGTTCCCCAAAGGAGTGCCGAAGGCTTTTAGGGCGAGCGTAACAACAAAAGAGCCTTTTTAGTCAGCTTCGCGCTTAAAGTATGATATATTATTACTCCTCGTCCTTAACTGCAAGTTCCTCAACAAGTTTGTTCTGAACATCACCGGGAACAAGTTCGTATGTCGAAGGTGACATAATGAACGAAGCACGTCCACCAGTGAGAGAACTCAAAGTTGTAGAGTAAGAAGCCATCTCTTTCAAAGGCACCTTGGCTGAGAGTTTTTCGTAACCATTCTCACTCTCCATACCCATAATCATACCACGACGACCCTGAATATCACTCATCACATCACCCATTTTATCTGATGGAACAAACACCTCAACATCATAAACAGGCTCAAGAATCTTTGGACCAGCCTCGCGGAATGCAGCACTGAAGGCGTTGCGACCTGCGAGCATGAAAGAGAGTTCGTTTGAATCAACCGGGTGCATCTTACCGTCATAAACGATAACGCGAACGTCGCGTGCATAAGAACCTGTCAACGGACCACGCTCCATACGCTCCATTACACCCTTAAGGATTGCCGGCATGAATCGGGCATCGATACTACCGCCGACGATACTGTTAACGAATACGAGTTTACCACCCCAGTCAAGTGTAACCTCTTCAACACCCTTGGCATTGATTTTGAACTCCTGACCACCGAAACGATATACCTCCTGCAATGGCTTGCCATCCTCGTATGGCTCAACAATCATGTGTACCTCACCGAACTGACCTGCACCACCCGACTGTTTCTTGTGACGATAGTCGGCACGTGCAGCCTTTGTAATAGTTTCACGATAAGGAATCTTTGGCTCCTCATACTTAACCTGTACCTTTTCAACATGCTCGAGACGCCATTTCAAAGTACGCAAGTGGAATTCTCCCTGACCATAAACAATTGTCTGACGAAGTTCCTTAGACTGCTCGATACGCCATGTAGGATCCTCCTCGTGCATACGGTTGAGAACCTGCATCATCTTTTCAATTTCAGACTCATTTACAGGTTTGATGGCACGTGAATATTTCGAAGCAGGATACTTAACCAAAGCGAATCTGTTGTTTGCATCCTTTGCATTGAGTGTATTGCCAATCTTGATATCCTTGAGTTTAACTGTACAACCAAGGTCACCGGCTTTCAACTCCTCAACAGCAACACGGTTTGCACCAGCACTGCAGAAAACCTGTGCGATACGCTCCTTTGAACCACGGTCTGCATTAATCAAATCATCACCGGCTTTCAATGTACCGCTCATCACCTTGAAATAGTTAACCTCACCGATGTGTGGCTCTACAGATGTCTTATAGAAGAAAATTGATGTAGGAGCCTCGCTGTTGTAAGGAACAGTCTCACCTTCTGCATTCACAGGCTGTGGCATATCATCAATCTCCGGTGCCACGTTTGCAAGGAATTCAAGCAGACGGCTTACAGCCACGTCAGTAGAGGCAGAACAGCAAAGTACAGGATATACACTGTCAGTCTCAAGACCCATACGCGCACCCATACGGATTTCATCTGTTGTAAGTTCCTCTGATTCAAAGAACTTGTCCATCAATCCCTCTTCGTTCTCGGCAGCCTTCTCCACAAGTTCCATGTGAAGAGCCTTAGCCTTCTCATACTCCTCAGCAGGGATGTCTTCCACAATAGGTGGCTGACCTTCACCGGTGTATGTAAGCTTCTTCATCAGAAGAACGTCGATGATTGTGCTGAAACCGGGACCGGCATTCAAAGGATACTGAACAGGAACAACTTTTGAACCGTAAATTGACTGCAACTGCTCGATAACTGTGTCATAGTCGCACTTTTCATTATCAACCTGGTTGACAACGAACATCATCGGCTTTTTCATTTTCTTGATGTAACGGTAGCAGTTCTGAGTACCAACCTCTACACCATATTGTCCATTGATGACCATCATAGCCAAGTCGGCTACAGTCATTGCACTGACCATACCACCCGCGAAATCATCGGCACCCGGACAATCTATAAGATTCAGTTTCTTGCCAGCCTGTTCAATCTGGAATACAGTTGAAAACACCGAATAGCCATACTCCTGCTCTACAGGGAAGTAGTCACTAACGGTGTTCTTTGCCTCAATTGTACCTCTACGTTTGATAATTCCAC
>JAGBSZ010000012.1 GCA_017631585.1 Bacteroidaceae bacterium | reverse complement strand
TTCGACAATGCTTGCAGCAGTTGGTTACACGTAGCGCAGGCGAAGTTTGCGCCGTGTAGGTTGCGATAAGCAAGGATTGTCAAAGGATCTCAAAAATGTCGTAAAATAAGAGATCTCTCACGTACGTTCGAGATGACAAAATACGCTAAATTTTAGTATAAATTCTTATATCGAACTAACGTTATTTAATATTACTGTTCATTATACTCGTATATTTTCTGCTTTGCTACATTCTTACGCAAATCGCTATATGTTACAGTTGCTACATTGTAATCACCACCTTTTATTGTATCAGCAACAAAATGTGTTGCAACCTCATTTTTATAAAGTTTACATGCTTTATTTGCAAGTTCCAAATCATCGTTAGCCAATGCTAAATCAAAAACCTTATCACAACAATTATTAAAGAAGTGTACCCATGATTGATAAACTACATGATCTATCGCAGTTGGCGAACTGACAGCTGCATCGTTATTATAAAACATTCCATTTCCATACTCACCTTCAGCAAGCGGAGCACCATCAACAGGTATTGCAATAAGCAGACTGATTACCTTTTGATCATTATCAGCCTCACTTTTGTCATAGATAGCAACAACCTCTCTTGCAAATATATACGAAGCTGTTGCCTGATAAATCTCCTGCGCCTCACGAGCTTGCCTGTCACGCCAAGCCCCCGAACGCCATTTACCCAATTCCTTACTATATGCCTTATAATATTTAGCTTTTACAAGATGTGCCTTTTCAAACTCACCATTTGAACACATAGCTTGGTAGTCCATACTTTCTGCATAGGTTTCTCGGCTTTCGGCTGTAACAAGATTATATACCGACGAAATTATGCCCATTGTAATAAACCACAATATCAATCCAGCCCTTCTGAATCCCTTTTTAAAAATAAGGCTACAGCCTACAAGCTCAAGTATTTTCTTTAACATATACAATATATTAAGCCATAAAGCAATTATGCTACATTGGAAACTGCATCAACCAGAACTTTAACCATATATATGGCACAGGGCCACATAGCCAAACTACCGGCATATCCCAAGACTGTTGTTACAGAAAAACTGAACAAATCATTTGCCGACTTTGACCAAAACCAACGTGGCGGTATGTCCAGTTTGTACGCAAATATACCAAAGACCAGCCCCACCACCGCCATAACACCGGCGAATAGAAGGACAGAAAGCTCCTCATATATTATACATGCAAACAATCCCAGCAATCCTACAAAGTTCACCAATGGTGCCAAAAAGTTTATTATATAAGCCAATACTATCATCACTCAATCAGATTTTATTATCTACGACGTTTCAAACTATCCTTTGCGCTCTCAATCTGGCGTTTAAGGTACTCAATCTGTCGATCGTGGCGTGCAGCCGCGTCAATCTTGCTCTTTCGGTAACTTGCCTTTGTAGATGGTGAAGAAGCATTCTTTATCCAACGTGCATAGTTCTCGTTATCACGTTTCTTTGCCTCCTTCTCCTTTGCTATTGACGCACGCAGGTCAACAATTTTCTTTTTGTAATATTCTTTACTCATAGTTATAAGTTCTTTTAAAAAACTTTATTCGATTTACAGTTTTGTTACCGTAATTAAGTCAATATTATAGTTCACATGCAATACAAAAGTTATGCAAGAGATATGCTAATTGTGATATGTGGGACACCCAAGCCCCACATACCTGAATTCTGTTGTACAGGATTACTTGCCTGCAGCAACAAGAGTGATGTCGTTGTCAGCGAGCTTGCTGTCGTCAGCGTTAGCTACCTGAACACCGATACCGTAGAGTTCAGCAATCTTCTTCTCAAAATTACCAACCTTGAGGTTGCCACCAACGGTAAGTTCGCCACCCTTCTTGCCCTCTGCACGGATAGAAGCAAGTGTTGCATTCTCATCAGCAAAAGCGCCCTTGCAGCTCTCGCTCTTGTATACGCGCAATGATGCACCAAAACATTTCTTGAAGTTCTCCTTCAAAGACTTAACCTTCATGCGGCCGTCCAATTTAAATTCTGCCATAGTTGAAAATTTTTAAATGGTTAATATTAAATTAAATAGTTATTATACAATAGTAAAATAATTCATTATCAACTTCTTTTGTATGCCATTCAATGCAATACTCTCTTTCCACCTCAAAACCGGGGTGGGTCTTTGCGCAGGTACTTTCGGGATTCTGCCAATACTTTATGTGGGAATGCACCCCATCATTCATATTCAGCAGATAGTTATTCGAAGTAGGCTTACTCTCTTTTGTGTAGGCAACATCATTTGTAACAAATACCGTCAAACCACCTTTTACTCTATCAAAACGATTACGCACAAGTTCCACACGACGTACATCCTTCCAGAAGTCGTACATACCCAAATCCTGCGCTCCTTGATTTTTCATCACAACAACCTTGTCGTGTAACAACTCGTCGAAACGGCTTATTTTACGTTCCACTTTTTTGGTCTTGTATTTCAATTCAACAGGACAAAAATATCCATCCTTTTTAACTACAATATCAAGGCGCAGTTCGCTATCCCAAACATAGTCCTCAAGCTCGCTCTTGGGGATATAGTACTCCACATCGACATCGTCATAACGGTTTGAGGAATTTCGCAGCCAGTCAGCCAGATGCATCTGGAAATCTCGTTCATTGAAAAGCAACTCATCATTGCTCTCCAAAAAGGCGAAAACATCCTGTTTGACTAAACCAATCAAAGCGCTCATATCTTAATACTCGCCACGAGCAGCCTGACCGATAGTAATTTCGTTAGGAACAAGTTTACTGCCGGCTTTGTCCTTAATCTGAACAGTTACGCCAAAATTGGTGTCGAAAAGTTTCTCGGCTGCACCAACCTTCATGCTTGCCTTAATCTTCAAACCATCAGCCTTTGCGTTCACATCTTTTGTTGTTTTCTTGTTAAGAGCAGCAAGGGTCAACTCGCCGTCAGCAATCTGCGCACCTTTATAGAATACCAATGTAAGTTCAAACGCCTTCTTGAAATCGGCAGAAATTGTCTTCAGTTTCTTCTGTGGAGCAACGGTAAATTCAGCATTCTTGAATTTATCCATCAAATTGTTTATAAGTCCCATAGTAATAAATTTTTAATCTTTTTTGTTTGTGCCCCAGGAAGGTATCACCCTTGCTGAGGCTATATAAACTTTTGGTTAAAGTTCAATCTGTAACTCTAGTTCCTCCTTAACAAGGTCGGCTAGCATGAGCACTGCACGTGCATCATCGATACCCAAAGCCGAAGCTATCGACAATACATTGTCAACCTCCTCTTCGCCAAGGATGCCGTCAACAATTACAACCTGTAGAACTGCCTGTAGCAACATCTCCGCCTCTTCGTCATCCACTTCGGCCGAGTGCTCAAGGATGTAAGCATTCACCTCTTCCTCATTCATTGGCTCAACAACTGCAAGCTCAGCCTCAACAGCTGCTGCAAACTCGTCGGCATTGAATTCAAATGCATCGGCAATTTCTGCTACAACAATCTTCTCGGCTGCATCGTACTCGCCATCGGCCCAGATGGCAGTTGCCACCAACGCTGCTATATGTTTGATTTCTGTATTCATACTATTAATCTAACTTACTTAAACAATCTTTTAATTCTGTTCTTGAGGCTGTTCTTCTCGGCACGAGCCTTTGCCATACGCTCGGCAATAGCCTTGCCCTCCTTGGTACGTTTGTCAACAGTACCGTCCTTGGTCTTCTTGACCGTAGTCTTCTTTACTGCCATATACTTTAATTTTTATAAGGTTATTATTCAAGAATGATAAACTCGGTACGACGGTTAACGTCAGGATTGTTCTCATCGATAGGCTCGCTTGAACCTTTTCCCTCAGCTTCAAGACGGTTGGCATCTACACCACGGCTGATAAGAAAATCAACAGCAGCTTGCGCACGTGCCTGTGACAACTTCTGGTTAAATACAGGATCACCCTCGGCCGATGTATGACCTACGATACGTAATTTCACCTCAGGGTGCTTCTTCATCTCCTGTGTAAGGTCGTGAAGAACAAATTTGGCATCCTCAGAAAGTTCTGACTTTCCTTGAGCAAACTGTGCTGCGTTAAAGTTCTTCTCTATTTCCTCGATACGGTCGATATAAACGACTTTTTCAACCTCCACAATCTTCTCTACTTCAACAACCTTTTCTACCTCAACAACCTCGGGCTTGCGAAGAGCAAATACAGCTATTGCGGCAGCTACAAGAGCTATAAGCAACAACCACAACCAAAGCAATGACTTTTTCTTTTCAGGTACCGGCGGTACATAACCGTTAAGGTATTCCAAGCGGAAACCGCCCTTCTTGCCTCCCTTGTCGGCAGCCTCAAATTTGGCAACATCAATATCATAAAGTTTAGCATGCTCTACAACGCGTTCGAAAGAGGGCTTTGTCCACATCATTACAAGCGAGACCTTTCGACCATCACCCATTTTAAGCAACTCGTTTTCAGCTTTGAAGTAGTTGTTCCAATCACCAGTAGTTCCCTTCTCTTCAGCGTATATAAAGATTTCTTCACTACCTCTGTCGGGGTTAATCTCATTTGGAAAGGCCTTACGCAAATCCTCCAATGTTGCCTGTGGGTACATCACCATGTAAGCATGCATAATACCCAACGCTGTACGGTTTTGAGCTTTACCGTAAACTCTTACTTTACTTGCCATAATTTAATCTTGTATTTAAAACATAATATTTGAGAACACCGATTTGTTACCCATCACCAAATAATGAGCTATCAGCATCATTATGCCGCCAATCAACGACATTATAACGAAAAGTATAGCTGCTCCAGGTGCTTTCTTAAAGAGGGTATATATTACCAAAAAAAGACCAGTCAAGAACAATAAAGCCCCTATATCAAAAAGTACCATAATTATATCATTTGTCGCATTATAATAGTTGTGAGAGTGTATCAATAGGCATCTGTTCTTCTACAGCAGGAACAACCTCAACAGCAGGAACTTCAGTTTGTTCCTCAACAACAGGAGATACAGGTTCTGTTACCGGAGTTGCAGGCTTCATACGTGCAGGAACTTCGGAAAGTGTCACATTGACAACATTAAAACCAAATGTTGCAAAGAGTGTCGCCACACGCTCTTTACCTATTATATTTGCTTTCTCAAGAATATTATTCTCAAGGGCATTCTGCAACATTCTCTCTTTACCCTGCACCTGCATTGCAACAATCTCATCGTGTTTCCAATCACCCGACTCTTCAAATATTCTATAATCAGAAGGATTGCTTATTACATCGAATATCTTCGGAGCAGGCAATTTGATATTCACGGTATCGCCTTTTACAACCAAGTCGTTTTCGCCAAGCATCGAGAGGTCGAAACCAGCACGTACTTTACAAAGAACTGTAAGCACGATTGTATTCTTGACAGTATCAACATCACTACTAAACCATTGCTTTTTTGTTATGATTTTTTCTTTCTGAAGCACACTCTCTTCGTAGTAACATGCAGTTGTCAATTCCGAAATTTTCTTTACCTCTTCAACTATGTTTGCAGTCTTTTCAATCTGGGGTTTACCGAACAGATTCATATTCCAATCAAAAGGATTGAACAAGAACAGCCAAGCCGCTACTATTACAGCAGCAATAACACCCACCAAAGGCAAATTGCTGAAAATAAAACTTACAAACTTAGCAAAAGCTCCAACAGTTTTTACAGTACCTTTCACTGTTGTGCCAGCCGCATTTACGACATTTTTTGTTACATCAGCAATATCATAACAGCCCTTATCTTTGGGATTCTGAACATTTTCCTGCTCTTCAATTTGCATATTTGTCTTATCTTTTGTATCCATGGTTTGCTGTAATTTAATTTTTAAACATACATAAATTCATCAACTTTTAGGTCTATCACCCTTGAAGCATACATCTACATTCGTATACCCACATTGTGCAAGCAATGCCTTAAAGAAATCAGTTGCATTCTCCTTAGCATCGTCAAATATGCCCAAGTTGGGAGCATCATCAAGAATAGCCTTTTCACCCTGTTTCAGAAGGTCGTTGCGCTCGTCGGTATTGAAATTTGTGCGCAAGCCACTCACTTTTGCATACTCAAGTTTGATATCGTCGGCCGACATATTGAATGAGAGAACCTTTGGTTGTGGCAGATTCACAACAACAGTATTACCATCCTTTGAAACCACAACATCTTCTTTTGTAAATTCTTTGAGGTCAATACCGGCTTTCATTGTCGTGCGGCAAGAGAATATTATTTTTCGGTCACCAAACTTATACAAAGCATCATCATCTACCATAATAAGTTTGGTAATAGTGTACTCTACAGTACCTAATTCAGCACAAGCAACAGCTTTAGACAGGGCTTCGTCGAGTTTTTTATCTTTACCACCACATGAGCAAAGTAGCCCTACTACAATGAACATTAAAATGAAACAATTCTTTTTCATAGTATATAATTTAATAATAACGAACCACTTAGCAACCTTCGCTTCCGGTATTATATAAAAAAAGAAGCGCAGACTAATTACTTAATCTCCGCTGATAGGTCCTAGGAAAACCCTGAAAAAGAGAAAAGCAACAGCCTACGCTAAAAGTATGCATATACCAAGGGTATACACACTACCTTGCGACAGGGTTTGCACTCTCTTTCCGTTAATGAATTTCCTAGGTTCATCAGCGAGAATGTCAAACACTCGCGTGTTTATTTGTTATGTCACTTGCAAAAGTAAGATAATTTAACTTATAAACAAGGAGTTCTGTTGCTTTTTGCAAAAATAGCATTAAAAACGCAACAGAACCTTGTCAATTTTTGTCAAATTATCCAAAATTAATAATAAACTAATATTACTATCTTAAAAATAATTCTTTACTGCAAATTCGTACTGCTCAATGAATATTTGTTTAAATGCTGCAATATTGTTCTGCTCATAGAACATTAACATAGCCTTCTTATAATCGATAGAATCAACGGTGCGGAATGACAAAGGGCAATATCCCCATGCCATAAGAATTGCATTGCTACTGATTCTTGCAGTTCGTTTGTTTCCGTCGGTGAATGGTTGTATATAGGACAACAACACTAAGGCAAGCAGTGCTTTCTCGAAAACATCTTCTTTGCCGTTAATCAATTGGCAAGCATCCTCCAACGCCTCACGAATCTGAAACTCATTGTCAAGAGGACGATAATTAGTTCCAGTGATGCCTACGCGTCTTTTGCGGATACCACCACCAACGCCCAATTCTTTCGTCAAGATGCTATGAATATCCTCAATCCTTCTCACTGATACTTCTTTGAGATAATCTGGGTAATCGAGTATGAATTCCAAAGCATCCTTATGATTCAATAGCATCACAGCCTCTTCTTTTGTCTTTCCTTGTGCAGTCTCTTTCTCTTTCAGCAATCGCTCCGTTTCAAGGAGAGAGTATGTGTTACCCTCAATCTGTGACGATTTCCAAGACAAATCAACACCCAAGCGTTCCATCTCTTTGCGATATTCAACATCAGACAAGGTGTTCATATTTGCCAAGAACTGTTTGTGAGCTGTATTCAATCTTTCTTTTTCTTCTATTGTAAACAGAGTGACATTTGGTAAAATCTCACAAATCAATTGAAAGTTGAATGATTCTTGAACCACGCGTTCATCTACTTCATTTGCAAAATATGTCTCAATATCAAGTGGCATCATCAATTGTGCCTGGGCAGATAAAGAGTATCGGGTTGCTTTTCCTTTACCTTTTACAATAATGTAACCTTTTTGTACACAATCGGCAATAATTCGCTTTAATGTTCTTTCATTTGGAGCTTCAGCTAAACCTGCGGCAATCTCAACCCTGCTTGAAGATGGGTTATAATGCAGAAATTGCAATATTTCTATCTGTATTGTCATATTCTTCAATTAAACATTCGGGACAAATATAACATCATTTCTTTAATATTCGGGACAAAATGGCTTATTTTTAGTCCCGAATAAAAGTAAATTTGTCCCGAACAAGAGATGGAGATAAAAAGGTTATTTCTCCAACTACTCATAAGGAACATACGGCAGATGGTGCGATACAAGACTGTCGTAGTAAAGTACCTCATTCACAGACAAACCGGAATGGTAAAAAGAGGGCAAGGCATTGGCACTCTGCCATAGCTTTTCCTGGCAGGCATTAAACTTATTCATGTAAGAAGCCGATACAATTGTACTCAGTTCCGGGTCGGTTATCGGAGATATTTTCTCCTTTTGATACTCACCAATCTTTTCGTAAAACGAAACGATATTGTTACATGCGAACTCAAAATAAACAGCATCGGCTATTGAGCAGACTGCTATCTGATAAAACTCTTCAACATCTTTTTCAACCTGCGCTATAATGGCATCACGTTCTGCCACCAGCCTATGTTCCGTCAAGGAAGTAACAACATATCCAACCAACGGCAACATAAGAAACATTGCCGGCAATATGGCTATAGAGAGTTTGAGAGGAGTGTTACGATGTTTGAACGCACTCAACAATTCTTCGGCGTTGGCGTAGCGTTTCTCCTTTTGTGAATTAAGGCATCGGGATGTTATTCGCGAATAACGATTGCCGAAAATATCTTTCATCACTACACCCAATGAATATATATCACTGCGTGCATCGATTTCCTTGTCTCTCGCGAGCAATTCGGGTGAAGCGTAAGCCTTGGTACAGCCAATGGTACGCGCAAGATAATATGCATCACTGTCGGAAAGCCCGAAATCAATGAGTTTGACATCGTTATCAGTACGCGTTATCAATATATTCTCAGGTTTGATATCATTATGCACCAACCCTCTGCGATGTATATACGCAACTGCCTGCAACAACTGTTCAAAAGCCCTGCATCGCATCGACGGTGTTGGATTTTCGGCAAGAAACTGTTCCAATGTACGACCATCGACATACTCCATAACAATGCCTGCTCCCACAACCGTGGATGGCTCATAGGTAAAAACATTAACCACATTAGGATGTTGCAGCCCGATAGAGAGCTCATATTCGCGTTGCAACATGGCAAGCGACCTGCCGGAATTGTCCTTTGGTGTCTTTATCATGAAATATTTTCCAGCCTTGCGCACGCGATACAACACAGCCGAAGATGTTTCGGCATAAAGCTCGGGCATGGAATAGGATGAATCATATCCCATTTCACCACCGACAGGCTTGAATGTTTCACTGATATTCATGAAGTTGAAAATAAAAATCACATCGGAATCACTTTTCAAATATAATGTTATATTTTTGTCCAGACAATTATTTATTAAAAAGATGGGAATAAACATCAACATACCGCAAATTCAGGCTCTGCGATGCGAGGTCGAGAATGTTTTTGGGAAAATATCATCACACTCCTGCCTGCATAAACTGTCGGAAGATATTGAGCTAAAATGCAAAGAGCACATTTCTGTAAGCACTCTTGAACGTTTATGGAACTATTCAACACGCAATGCAACCAACATTTCGGTACGCATTCTGGATATAGTCTCTTCTTACGCAGGTGCTGATTGTTGGGAGGATTTTTGTAACAGGCTGCAAAAGGAGAGCAACAGGGAATCGGAACTGTTCGAAAATAAAGAGACCATAAACTGCGACACGCTGAGGGAGGGAACACGCATAAAGATTGGGTGGTTACCAAACAGAATATGCGAAGTGGAATACATTGGGAACTACCGCTTTGTGGCAACGCACACCGAAAATTCGAGTATAAAGCCGGGCGACAGCTTCCGATGCCTGCACATAGAGCAAGGAAGAGAACTGTACATGGACTGTTTCACCCTACAAGGCGAGGATATGAACAACAGCACTTCACACTACGTTGTAGGTCAAACGAATGGTATTACCATTATTGAGATTATTCCTCCATCCGATAAAAAATCATAAAAAAGAAAACTATTATATTATAATAAGGTAATAAAGTCTTATCTTCGCGCTTAAAATAAAAACAGCCATGAAAAAAAGAACTATTCTACTCACTATATTAACCGTATGCTTTTCTGTTATTGCAAATGCCGACGACAAGCATCGTCTCCATTTGGCACGACAGTTGTCGATATACAATAACATTATAAAGGAGTTGAACCTGTTTTACGTTGACAGCATCATGCCTGAAAAGATGATAAACAAAAGCATCGATGCCATGCTTAGAAACCTCGACCCATATACGGAATATTATCCCGAGGAGAAGAGCGAGGAGCTGAAAATGATGACAACGGGAAAATATGCCGGTATAGGTTCTGTGATACGTTTCCACACCGACAAGAACACAACCGTAATTGCCGACCCATACGAAAACATGCCGGCATACAAAGCAGGGCTGAGAGCCGGCGACCTCATCTGGAGCATAAACGGCAAAAGCATCAAGGGAATGAGTACCGACAGTGTCAGCGACATGTTGCGCGGAGAACCGGGAACAACGCTTACATTGGAGATAGAACGTCCGGGCAAAAAGAACAAGATGAATGTAACGCTTGAAAGAGCAAGCATCGCCATGCCGGCAATACCATACTACGGAATACAAAACGGAGATATAGGATATATTCTTCTGGAGAGCTTTACGGACAACTGCGCAAAAAAGATGCGCAACGCGGTAATTGAGCTAAAAAAAGCCGGAGCAAAATCGTTTATCATCGACCTTAGAGGCAATGGCGGAGGCTTGCTCAACGAAGCCGTTGATATCGTAAACCTTTTTGTCCCCAAAGGGAAAATCATTGTTACCACAAAAGGTAAAATAGAACAGGCTAACGAGACATACAAGACAACAAAAGAACCTATTGACACTATATCGCCAATAGCAGTACTTGTTGATGGACATACAGCATCGGCATCGGAGATTGTTGCCGGTTCACTGCAGGACCTCGACCGCGGCGTTGTCATTGGCACTCGCACATTCGGCAAAGGATTGGTGCAGAGTACACGCCAGGTGAACTATGGAGGATACCTGAAGTTGACAACGGCAAAATACTATATCCCAAGTGGACGTTGCGTGCAGGCACTCGACTATTCACACATGATAGATGACGGACGCACAAGCCGTCTCCCCGACAGTCTCACCAATGTATTCCACACTGCAGCCGGTCGAGAAGTACGTGACGGCGGTGGCATACGCCCCGATGTGGAGCCAAAATCGGAAGAGCTCTCTACCCTGCTATTTTATCTTATTCAGGACATGGCTGTGTTTGACTTTGCCACCGATTTCAGAACAAAAAACGAGACAATAGCAAGTGCTGACAGCTTTGCCATAAGCGACGAAGTTTATGCCGAGTTCACCGAATATCTGAAAAAACGAGGATTCACATACGACCTTCAAAGTGCCAAAATACTAAAGGACCTCAAAAAGATGATTGAATTCGAGGGGCTTGCACCAATAGTGAAAGAGGAAATAGAGAATCTCGAAAAGAAACTTCAAGCCAATCTCGATTACTCGCTTGAACACTTCAAGAAAGATGTAAAGGATATTGTTGCCGATGAAATAATCAAACGTTACTACGGCAACCGCGGAGAAATAATATACAACCTGCGCGAGGACAGCGACCTGAAAGAGGCATTCGCCATACTAAAAGACAACAAACGCTACAAGGAGATACTCTCACCGGTAAAGTAAACATTCTTAACTGAAACGAAGCGAACCAAAATGTTCGCTTCGTTTCAGTTAAGAACAAGTTCTCTTATATC
>JAGBSZ010000141.1 GCA_017631585.1 Bacteroidaceae bacterium | reverse complement strand
CCCGCTCAGCAAGACAATCCCCACAAAACTGTTCAATGCAACAGCACGCAAGGTATCGGGCATAAAAAACCTGCACGACTTCAACTGCGGACTTAAAGCATACCGCAACGAAGTGGTCAAGAACATAGAAGTATATGGCGACATGCACCGTTATATCCCCTACCTTGCAAAGAATGCAGGATACGACAAGA
Source organism: Bacteroidaceae bacterium (assembly GCA_017631585.1). Taxonomy (GTDB): domain Bacteria; phylum Bacteroidota; class Bacteroidia; order Bacteroidales; family Bacteroidaceae; genus HGM04593. The sequence continues at coordinate 2,832 of JAGBSZ010000141.1, read as the reverse complement.
TAGGCGAACGTGTCGTGCAGCATCAGGCACGCAAATATGGCAAGAGCAAGTTCGGAATAAGCCGATTCTTCCATGGTTATCTCGACCTTATGTCATTGTGGTTCCTTGCACGATTCAGTTATCGTCCTATGCACATATTCGGCTTGTGGGGTTCATTAATGTTCTTCATAGGCTTCATTGCAGCCATTGTGGTAGGCGGCAGCAAGCTGTGGGCACTTGCACACTGCATGCCAAGCCGTCTGGTAACAGACTCTCCCTATTTTTACATTTCATTGACAATGATGATTTTAGGAACACAACTGTTCCTGACAGGCTTTGTCGCAGAACTTGTAAGCCGAACATCGCAAGAGAGAAACAGATACAACATTTCAAAAGAGATATGATTGGAAAAGCTATAAGAACAACCGTTGCAATACTCATTGCCACATGCGCCATCATCTTTGGTTCATGTGACAGCGGATACGACTGCGGCATTGAAAAGACATCATACAACAGGATTAAATTCTACAATATCGACGAGAACAACATCGAGAACGAATACAAATTCCCTGATGTGCTGACCGTTTCACTTGTTGTAAACGGCAAGGACTCCATTGTAGTAAATCACCTGAGTAATGCAGGCGACCTGAAGCTACCCATGAGCTACACCCAGGAGTGCGACACCGTTGTTTTCAGTTACGAGAACAACGCCACCGATACACTGTTTGTAAAACACGAGAACATACCGTTCTTTATCTCAATGGAATGCGGACTTGCAATGTATCACCGCCTGCTAGGCGTAACGCACACCAATGCTTTCATTGATTCTGTTGCCATCATAAACGACTACGTCAATTTCGACTATAATGAAAATATTAAACTATATCTTGTTAAGTAGTATCCTTTTGCTTGCACCGCTTACCGCACAGGCAAAAGAGAAAGAGGAGAAAGAGAACAAAAACACAGAATACAAGTTCTTCTCTTTCAACGGTGTGGGTGTACAGGCAGACCTTTTCGGATACATATATTCACTTATCGGCGAATACACATACGCCGAAGGAGCCGTGGAGCTGAACATCGGAAACAGGCTCTACCCTATTGCTGAAGTTGGTTACGGATGGTGCAACTACACAGACGAGACAACCGCAATGCGCTACAAGACAGCATCGCCATACTACAAAGTGGGATTCAATTACAATTTCTACACAAAAAGGGATAATCCCTCACCAAAGCATTACATCTACGGATTGGCACGCGTGGGATTCTGCAACTTCAATTATGACGTTGATACACCCGAAATAACAGACCCCGTATGGGGAGAGAACACCTCTCTGAAACTGAATGGCGTAAACGGAGCATGCGTGTGGGCAGAAGTGGGTGCCGGAATAAAGGTGAAGATTGTCAAAGGTTTTCACATGGGCTGGAGCATACGCTACAAGTTCAGATTAAGCCAGAAGAACAGCACATATTCCAACATGTGGTACATTCCCGGTTACGGCATAAACAAAAGAACATGCTTTGGAGGAACATACAGCCTCATATACGACATTCCATTCAAGTAACATACAACAGACGCACCGCTTATGAACAGATTAAGCACCACAAAAACAGTGTTCCTTGTTTTTCTTATAATAGGAACAATATACATATTGGGTAAACAGAAACCATACATCACCAACAGCGGAAAGATTTTCGGCACATATTACAACATTACATACAGCAGTGACACAGACCTGCACAATGAGATAAAAAGCACACTGATGCAGGTTGACAAATCATTGTCACCATTCAACAAGCAATCCATAATCACAGCCATAAACAACAATGCCGATGCAACACCCGACAGCATGTTCATCCACGTGTTCACCCTTGCACAGGAGATATCTGCAAAGACAGCAGGAGCGTTCGACATCACAGTGGCACCGCTTGTAAACGCATGGGGATTCGGATTCAAGAAAGGCATAACCCCTGACAGCACAACCATAGACTCACTGCGACAATTTATAGGTTACAACACTGTTTCATTAACCAATGGCAAAATAACAAAGAAACATCCGCAGACAATGCTCGACTGCAGTGCGATAGCAAAGGGATACGGATGCGATGCAGTAGCCGCGACACTGGAGGCTCATGGCGTGCAGAACTACATGGTTGAGATTGGCGGAGAGGTTGTCACCAAGGGAAAGAACAACAAAGGCGGAATGTGGACAATAGGCATAAGCAAACCAACAGACAACCCCACTGCAAGCAATAACGAGTTGCAGGAGATTATAGCAATTTCAGGCAAGAGCATGGCTACATCGGGCAACTACCGCAATTTCCGCGAAGTAAACGGTCAAAAGGTAGCACACACAATAGACCCGCGTACAGGCTACCCAGTACAGCACTCACTGCTTAGTGCCACAGTGATAGCCGACGACTGCGCCACAGCCGACGCATGGGCAACATCGTTCATGGTGATGGGGCTTGAAAAGGCAATGGAGATATGCAAAAGCGAAGAGAGCATAGATGCATACTTCATCTACAGCGACGGCGACGGAGCATTCAAAATTGCCGAAACCCCGGGCATGAAAAAGTATTATTTGAAGAAATGAATATCTCAAGAGGGTGACCCAAAAAAGTATTAAAGGGGCACCCTCTTTTGTGAGATGTTGAATAAAAAGAGCTGTTTTAAGTCAGCTTCTAACTGTCTTTCCTGGCAAGAGGAACGAGCAAAGCGTAGGGAGATTGAATTATAGAAAGGGGTTGCCCGCCCTTGTATTGTTTTGTAGGGGCAGACCGGTGTGTCTGCCCTTTATCTGCGGATTGCGTCATTCAGACAGAGCATAGCGACGAGGAATCTCAAAATCAATG
>JAGBSZ010000140.1 GCA_017631585.1 Bacteroidaceae bacterium | reverse complement strand
GGTCGTTCTCTTTTTGAGAGGTTGTATAAAAAGAGCTATTTTAAGGCTTGCGAAGCCCGAAAAAGCGCAGTTTACTAAGCGTAAATGAGCATTTTGAGGGCGAGTGTAACGACAAAAGAGCCTTTTTAGTCAGCCTCTTTTAAAATTTATACTTTACTTTACAATTATTCTTGCATTTTCAACCTTTGCACCATTGTTCAATGTAATGTTATAGACACCTGTTCTCATACGGTTTGTACGTACAGGCACTGTTGTCTGTCCCGGTTCAAATGGTTGCTTTGCAACAACACGACCACCATTGTCAACAATTACAAGCTCACCACCCTCTGTAGCAGAAGCCTCGTCTATGGTAACATCTACAACACTGTTTCTGTTGGCAAGAGCCGGAAAAGCTTTTAAGCCCGACATTGTTTTCACTTTTGAGATACTGCTTTCGTTTCCATCTTTGTTAATGGCATAGACATTCATAACATCTAGATCATCATCGGTAAAAGTTAAATAATCCATTCCTTTCCATCTAAGAACTTTAATATCATCACTTGCTTCTTCTATAGTAAACAGCACCTCATTATCCTCATTGACAATTTCATATCCTTCAATATTTGTTATTTCACCCCATTGATTCAGCTTTCCAAAAGCTCTAATATACTCCACCTTGTCATCATTATTAAACAAAGTTTGCGTAAAATAGATGTAACTTTGATAGAAACCACACTCATCTAAATTTAAAAATTCCACGCGTTCAGTATAAAAAGCAGAGTCTGTTTCAGCATATGCAAATTCACGTCCTAAGGAGAAATCCTCATTAAGAATAACTGTTTTATTTCCTCCTCTTACTCTTAACATTGGAACAGCGTTCCCATCAGCCGAAAATTCTTTAGGTATAAATATAAACCAATCACTATTCAATTGTGCAATGTTTTCAATTGTCTGTGCATTTACGTTCACCAGCAACAAGCAGAGTGTTGCAATAAAAAAAGTAATTCTTTTCATAATGTTTTGTTTTTATAGTTTTGTGCAATATTGCCGTTACCAAATGTCTGCACTAACCACAAAAAGAAAAAGCGCAGACTTTCGCCAACGCTCTCAGGCTCACCACAAGCCGAACACACAATAGCTAAGTCTGCACCTAAATGGTACAAACTCAAATGTGTGTTTATTTGTTTGCCCGTACTATTCCGAGGTGGTGATTCGAGAGCGTTTGAGCAAATTATATCAAATGTCCTGTGCCTGAATATGCCAAGCACGTTGCAAACTTATAAAAAAACCACTAAAAGCCAAAGGGCTTTGCGTTTTAAATTCATTTCTTTACCTTTGTCTTAAAAAAACTTTTACAATAATGATTACCTACCAGACAGAGGGCGTAAAGATGCCCGCAATAAAGAGACGTGAGACAACAGCATGGATTAAAGCCGTTGCAGCAACATACGGAAAGAAAGTTGGTGACATTGCCTACATTTTCTGCGACGACGATAAGATTCTTGAAGTGAACCGCGAGTATCTGCAGCACGACTATTACACCGACATCATCACATTTGATTATTGCGAGGATGATGTAATAAGCGGAGACCTGTTCATTTCACTCGACACCGTGCGCACCAACAGCGAACAGGTGGGAGCAACATACGAGCAGGAACTGCACCGTGTGATAATACATGGCATACTTCACCTGTGCGGTATCAACGACAAGGGCGAAGGTGAACGCGAAATTATGGAAGCCTGCGAGAACAAGGCTTTGGCGATGATTGCACGATAAAATCTCAAATATATTGCGAAAAAAGAGATCTCTCACGTACGTTTGAGATGACAAAATACGCTAAATTTTAGTATAAATTCATATATCAAACTCAGGTTAGATTAATATGAAATTACGTTATTTTACTGTAACAACAGGAATATCGCTCCACTCCGTTGTGTAGTGGGGCGATTGTTTTTCGCTCGAACTCTTGATTTTACCGCTTCCCTGCACCGCGAATTTTACAGTCCCTCTGCCGAAAGCCTTATTGACAGCATCGACAGCCGAGGTCAGTTTATGTTCTTTTTCAACCGAAGCAGTATCCTCAAAAAGTGAACGCATAACATTCTGCACAGGCATTATGCTTGTAGCTATCACACCGGCTTTCTTGTATCCGTATCCTCTGCCGAAAAGCTCTTTCACAGCATCAATAGAACGTGTAACGATAACCCGCTGGTCGTTTGTATGTGTGGATAATTGCACAAGCCTGTTGCCATACATCTGCGGTTCATTCTCCTTAAAACGGTTTGTGTATGCAAAAACGGATAGTTCACAAGTTGCAGAATTCTGACTACGCAACTTTTCAGCGACAGAGGATGCAAAGTTTGCAATCTGCTCGCACAGTTCGGGAAGTTCGTGAATCTCGGATGAAAAACTGCGCGACACACATATCGATTGCTTTGCCTCAAAGCCATCCTCGAATTCAATGCAAGGCTCTCCTTTAAGTTCGCGCCATGTGCGAAGACCGGTTACCCCAAAGATATTCTTTACAACAGCTTCACTCAACTGTGTAAAATCGTATGCACTGTTTACCCCCATCGCTTTGAGCTTGGCTAAAGAGCGACGACCTATGCCCCAAACATCCCCGACAGGGAATTTCCTGAGTACCTTTTCAATATCCTGCGGACGGTGCATATAACAACCTCCGTTCAGCCTGGGATACTGTTTGCATAACTTTGAAGCAATCTTCGCAAGGGTTTTTGTTGGAGCAATCCCCACAGATACCGGAATAGAAATCATTTTCCAGCAATGCAGGGAAATCTCCTTTGCATATTTGTCATAATCAATGCCTTGCATTCCGCGCAGGTCAAGAAAAGCCTCATCAATCGAATAAACCTCGATAGCCGGAGCAAACCCTTCGAGAACCCAACGTACGCGTTGAGACATATCGCCATAAAGTGCCATATTGCCTGAAAAGACCTCGACATTGTGTTTAGCCACAAGACCTTTTATCTTGAAGTAAGGGTCGCCCATTTTAATACCCAAAGCCTTTGCCTCGTTGCTGCGCGCAACGGCACAACCGTCATTGCTCGAAAGTACAATGACAGGCTTTCCATGCAAATCGGGGCGGAACACCCTCTCGCAGGAGACAAAGAAATTATTACAGTCGGCAAGGGCGAACATCGGCTACATTTTTTTTATTACATAAGTAACGACACCCCAGATGACAATATCATTTGGGGTTGTTACGTCTATTGGTTTGATGGCGTTGTCATTCTCGTTAACCGACACAAGGCGTACACTCTTATCGCACATCTCCACACGCTTGACTGCATATTCACCGTCAATGTAACATACAGCCTTGCATCCGTCATACGGGTCAACTGCCCTATCCACAATTACAATGTCACCCTCGGACATTCCGCTATCCGCAATGGAAACACCGCCCACGCGGAAAAAGAATGTGGAAGCCTTGTGCTTTACAAGAAGCTTCACAATATCGAGCCTCTCGCGCATATCAGCCGACGGCGAGGAGAACCCAACCTTTACATCACCTGAAGAATGGTTCTCGTAAAGGCTTTCACTATCTATTGAATGTGGTACAAATTTATCCATACGTGCAAAGATTCAGTTCAAAGATACTATAATATAACTATATCATTATTACTCTTGCCACAAAATCAATCGACTGATTGATTAATATTTGCTTATTTTTGAATATCGTTGTATCTTCGCGCAGAATTTCAGAATAATACAAAACAGATGATAACAGCCGAACAACTCAAGGATATAAAGGAGCGCACAGCAGCTCTGAAACAGTATCTTGCAATTGACGAGAAAATTATTCAGGTAGAGGAAGAGCAACTACGCACACAGGCTCCCGGTTTCTGGGATAATGCCAAGGAGGCAGAAGCGCAGATGAAGAAGGTAAAAGCTCTTCAGGCGTGGATTGACGGATACAAAGAGGTAAACAACCGTACCGAAGAGACCGAAATGGCAATGGAACTGTTCCGCGAAGAGATGGTAGATGAGCACGAGGTTGACGATGCGTATGCACGCGCACTCACAGCCATCGAGGAACTTGAGCTGAAGAATATGCTTCGTGGCGAGGCTGATGACATGGACTGCGTTCTGAAAATAAATTCAGGTGCCGGCGGTACAGAGGCACAGGACTGGGCAAGCATGCTCATGCGTATGTATATGCGTTGGGCTGAGGCAAACAACTACAAGGTTGCCGTTGCCAACCTGCAGGAGGCTGAAGATGCCGGAATAAAGACTGTTACGCTTGAAATTCAGGGCCCGTACGCATACGGTTATCTCAAAGGCGAGAATGGTGTACACCGCCTGGTACGCGTAAGCCCTTACAACGCACAGGGCAAGCGCATGACATCGTTTACATCGGTGTTCGTTACTCCGCTTGTCGATGACAGCATCGAGGTGGTTATCGAGCCTGCACGCATATCATGGGATACATTCCGAAGCGGTGGTGCCGGTGGTCAGAACGTAAACAAGGTGGAATCGGGTGTACGTTTGCGCTACCAATACAAAGACCCATACACCGGTGCTGAGGAAGAAATCCTTATTTAAAATACAGAGACCCGCGACCAGCCCAAGAACAAAGAGAATGCAATGCGTCAGTTGCGTTCAATCCTTTATAACAAGGAGATGCAGCACCGCATGGAGGAGCAGGCAAAGGTTGAGGCAGGCAAGAAGAAAATCGAATGGGGTTCACAGATTCGAAGCTATGTATTCGATGACCGCCGTGTAAAGGACCACCGCACCAACTTCCAGACATCGGACGTAAACGGTGTGATGGACGGCAAGATAGACGGTTTCATAAAGGCTTACCTTATGGAATTTGCCGATAAAGGCGAGTAAAGAATACTCCGGAACAACTATATTAAATAACGTGAGTTCTATATAAGCTAAATCAAATCGCGAACCTGTCATCCCGACAGAGCGTAGCGACGAGGGATCTCAAAAATATTGTAAAATAAGAGATCTCTCACGTACGTTCGAGATGACAAAATACGCTAAATTTTAGTATAAATTCTTATATCGAACTAACGTTAAATAACAAATATTACTCCCCTGTCTTGGGGACAAGGCTTGTGCAAACGAGTGAGACGCAAAGTTTACTTTTACGTTTCACAACGAGTGTTGCCAAGGATCGTTGTAAGCAACAGTCGTTTTACGACTGAGGGCTTAAAATATACAACCATGTCAATAGAAATAGAAAGAAAATTCCTTGTAACCGACGAAAGTTACAAAGCAATGGCACATCACAGCGACCGCATTGCTCAGGGATATATATGCCGACAGGGCGGAAATTCCACTCGAGTGAGAGTGCGTGGAGAAAAGGGATACCTCACTATAAAAGGAGCATCGTTGGATGGCGGATTGAGCCGCTACGAATGGGAAAAGGAGATTCCTGCGAGCGAGGCTTGGGAACTGATGAAGTTATGCCCTACCCCCATAATAGACAAGACACGCTATTTAGTAGATTTTAGCGGACACACTTTTGAGGTGGATGAATTCTACGGAGAGAACGAAGGACTTGTTGTTGCCGAAATAGAACTTGACACCCCGAACGAATATTTTGACAAGCCACCCTTTTTGGGCGAAGAGGTCACAGGCGATGCCAAATATTACAATTCAAGTCTCTCGCGTTTCCCTTATAAATGCTGGAAATAATAATAAACAAAAAACCAATCTTGCATCGCAAGATTGGTTTTTTGTTTTATCCTAAAGAAACCTTATTACTTAGCTCTGATAACGAGGTAACGTGTTACGCTCCAGAATGTCTGAGGATCAAGAACCTTGAGAACCTGCATACCTTCAGCATCAGCAACCAACTCGTAAGAACCCTCTGGGTGAGCTGAAAGAAGAGTAGCCTTCTTTGCACCTACAGGAATCTCAACAACCTTTCTGATGTCGATTTCTGTGAAACCGTCCTTGTTTACGTTAGCAGACTCCATTACATCACCCTTCTTGAAAAGACCTGTGTTTGTAAGAACGTTCTGCTCTTTGAGAGACTTTTTCTTAGCGATTACATACCATGCAGCGTGCATAGCCTTGTCCTGGTTAGCGATTACCTGCTCGTTAGCAGCGTTCTTTGCTGTGAGGGCGTTCTTGTCGTTTGTAAGGTTAGCAACCTCTGTATCCAACTGCTGGATGCGGATGTTCTTAGCCTCGAGCTCAGCCTTAAGTGCAGCAATCTGCTCTTCCTTAGCAGCCAACTCAGCCTTCAAGTTCTTAACGGTTCTGCGCAATGCAGCAGCGTTCTTGTCACCCTTCTCAACTCTTGCCTCGAGTTCAGCGATACGCTCACGGTTCTCCTTCATCTTAGCCTGGATGAAAGCCAAGTCAGCCTTAACCTGCTCTTTAACGTTTGCAGGAGCATTCTCTGCGCTATTAACGTTTACGCGGTTCTCAGCCTCGTTAATCTGCTGGAAACCTTCCTGAACTTCGTTCAAGAGACCCATAAGGCTCTCCATCTCAGAGTTAGCCTGTGTCAACTCTACGTTGAGTGAATCGATGTTAGCCTGAAGTTCCTTCTTTGTAGGACCGCAAGATACTACCAAAACAGCAAGACCGCATACAATCAAAATGTTTTTCACCAAAGTTTTCATAGTCTGTAAATTTTAAATTATGAATAAATATTGTTTTTAAATTTTCTAATCAACATTAATGGCATTGCGCCTCACTGATTATACCACAAAATCTGTGCCAAAATTTACAAAAACAAACTTAAATAACTATAAATCAATAAAATAAAATTTTCAAAGGCTTTTTTACACACTGTGGAAAAGTGTAGAAAATCCCCACCAAGTGTGGAAATTTTCCACACTTGGTGGGGAAATTTTGTATAAATCACTCCACACCGTAGAATTTCAGCTTGTTGTAAAGGGTCTTTCGGTCGATACCAAGGAGGGCCGCCGCCTTGCTCTTGTTATTGCCTGTATGTTTCAAGGCATCAAGAATGCGCTTTTTCTCGTCGTCCTTGTCATACAAAGGCTGCAAGGTGGCACCTACTGCCTCAGATTGTGGCAAATCAAGGTCGGCAACCGTTATGAAACTGCCCTGCGCAAGCAGTGTCGCACGATTGATTATATTCTTCAACTGCCTCAAATTTCCCGGCCATGAATAGTTCTGCAACAGCATGGCAGCATCGGCGTCGAAGCCGATGAGTTCCCTGCCGAGTTCGCGATTGGCACGGTCGAGGAAGAAATTGGCAAAAAGCATTATATCATCTCTGCGTTCCTGAAGCGACGGCATACGCAGAGTAAACTCGTTTATACGATGATAAAGGTCCTCGCGGAAAGAGCCGTTCTCAATTGCTTCGACAAGATTCTCATTTGTTGCACAGACAACGCGCACGTCAACCTCAATCTCCTTTGTTGCACCGACAGGGCGGATGCGACGCTCTTGCAATGCACGCAGAAGCTGCACCTGAACGTCGTAGCTGAGATTACCCACCTCATCAAGGAAGAGTGTTCCGCCGTCAGCCTCAACAAAAGCACCAACCTTGTCATTTATAGCACCCGTAAAAGAACCTTTAATATGCCCGAAGAATTCCGAAGCCGCAAGTTCCTTGGGAATAGAACCGCAGTCGATAGCCACAAAAGGTTTGTCACTGCGTTTGCTCTGCATGTGTATGCGCTTGGCTATATACTCCTTACCCGTTCCGCTTGCGCCGTTTATAAGCACTGCCATAGGAGTGGGAGCCACAAGCGAGACGTAATTGTACATCTGACGCGCAAGCTCACTCTTACCCTCCATGAACTCATTATCCACCACGGCAGAGTTCTTTTGTCCTGCTGGTTTTTCAACAGGCTTTGAATGGGTGTTTATAGCCTCCTCAATCTTTTTCAGCAGTTCATCAGGACGCACCGGCTTTGATACATAATCACAAGCACCGTTCTTCATGGCATTGACCGCGCTTTGAATGTCGGCATAGCTTGTCATTATAATGACAGGAATATCCTTGTTGTTCTCCTTTCTCCATTCGAGCAACGATGTTCCGTCGCCATCGGGCAGACGAAGGTCGGAAAGGATAAGGTCGATGTCGTTTTTCTCAAGTTCTTTATATGCTCCAGACAATCCGCTTCCTGTAAAAACCTGAAAACCCTTGCGACAAAGCCATGTCTTGAGCATTGTTGCAAAAGTGAGGTCATCTTCTACTATCAATATACTGTTTGCCATATTATCTTGTCAATTCCTTTTCTGCTTCTGTAATAATCTTATCTACCTCTTCAATAACAATCACAATTCTTGCACCTGCATCATCTGTAAATAGCGTATCGTTACGGTGTTTTTCGAACCACTCGAGATGCTCCTTTCCGTTCACCGCACCTACCATAACAAAAAGAGGCAACAGTTGATGGGTAATAGTGGTCACTGCAGGCATATCATGCTTTTCGCAAGCCTGCTGCAATAAATCGCGTTTTTTCTTTGTTTCAGACACAAAAGTCTGCATTATCTCAGCTTTAGCCTCATCGTCATCCATTGAAAACGCCGTCAACTGAGAAAAGTCGATTTTACTGCCGCCCTTTTCCACCACTGATGCAATTACCGACAGCAATTCCTTGCTTGCAAACGGCTTATGCAGACATGTGGCAAAGCCATGCTGCGACAGAAGCTCCGCATCCATGTCACTGCGTGCAGTCATTGCAATAACCGGCACTTGCGCCGCATTGGGAAACTCCTTTATTTTGTTTATAAGGTCAATTCCATTCATCGCAGGCATCTGTATATCGGTTATAATGACATCGTATTGTTGTTGCTGAAGATAAATGAAGAACTCATCAGGGTGATTGCATGTTGTAACAGCAAGCGGAGATTGCTTTAACATAGCCTCCATCATACTCAACTGCAGAGGGTCATCATCAATCAACAACAGCCGCGCCCCGGGCACAACAAAATCACCGTTAGCCTTTACATTACTGTTCAAAGGCTGTTCGGTATGCTCCAACGGCAATCTCACCTCAAAGGTTGTTCCTTCCCCTTGCCTGCTCCTTACATCAATCTCGCCACCGAGCAGACGCACAAGTTTGTTTGTTATGGCAAGTCCCAAGCCAAAGCCCTCTTTTCCCTGAGCATTCTTCAATCGCGTGAACTCCTTGAATATGCGGTTCATATCCTCGGCAGAAATTCCGCAACCGGTGTCACTTACCATAATATGCAGAGATTCCCCTTTCAACATGGCATTGACAGCCACAGAGCCTTCCTTTGTAAATTTAAAAGCATTGCCAACAAGATTGTCGATAATCTGACGTATGCGCAAAGGGTCACCTTTGAAAACAGAGTCAAGTTCAGGAGTACAACAGCTTGCAAGCTCAATATTCCTGTTTGCAGCAACAGGGCGATAGCTGTTTATTATACTGTCGAAAAGTTCCTTTACATTGAACGGCACACGCTGGCAATCCATCTTGTCAGCATCGAGACGATGAAAATCGAGAAGTGAATTTACAAGTTGCAGAAGGTGATTTGCCGAGCCCTGCATATTTTGCAGATAGAACTGCTGACGCTCACCGGTGGTGATGTTGCCAAGCAGTTCAGCATAACCGATTATAGAACCGACAGGAGCTTTTATATCGTGAGTGATTGTAAGCATCAGCTTATCCTTTGCCTCCAGAAGGTCCTCGGCGCGTTGCTTTGCCTTTTCAAGCTCCATGCGATAGTGATTGCTGCGAGATATATCCTTCCAGATAAAATAGAGGAACAGAGCCACAAGCAGTATCGATATAACAGCAATACCCGAGATTATCAGATACGCCCTGTTACGTACCTTTTCATTCTTGTCAATCTGCGCCTGCGACAGCCGACGCTCCTCGTTCTCAATTTCATTCAACATAAGACGCACCTCATCATTCAACAACAGACTGCTCATACGCAGACTGCGCATCTGACCGTTGAGTTCATCGATACGCTGACGATGATTCATGGAAACCCTCCATTGCATCTCCTTGAGGTGATTCGATATTGTATCAAAGACAGCATCCGGATTACACAACCTGCTGCGGTTTGCCAACAACGACTGCTGCAAAGAGAGGAAATCCTTTATCTCCTCGTTGTACAGTTTTTCAATATCATTGTTCCGGATGATATTCATAAGACTGTTGACATTGCTATCCTTCACCTTCATTAGCATACAGATAGCATCAAGGTTGCCATAACTGTCGGCATCGGTGGTGATGCTGCGCAGAGAATCAATAGTGTTATACACCGATGACATCACACTGTTGTACGCAGGATATTCATCGGTTTTACCAATGGCTATTGTCTGCACAATTATTTCGGCTTTGTTGAGGTCGTTGATAATCTCATTGACATATCCACGACGCACACTCAACAGCTCATAAACATCCCCTTTGCTGCTCATGGTTCTCATAATGCGATAGACATATCCCATTGTGGTTATGAGCATGAGCGTCAGTAGTATATAACCGACAGCTATTTTATATCGTGTTGAAAAATTCGGCATCAGTATAAAATAATTATTACCAAAAGCCAAAGTTACATAAATTTAGTTTAATAAAGATGCTTTACCTTAGCTATCTTATATTAAGTAAGATAAAAAAGATGAAATACAAGGCTTGAGAAGTTTGCAGCACCGGAGAGGGTTAATATTCTACCGCTCTTTTTAACCTTAATACTTTAGACTTATATTCTATTTCAAGTCGTTCTCTCTTAACTTTTCGTCGCGCGAAAAGTTACAAAAGCGCCCGGCACACGGGTTGAGCAAGTCGTTCACTCCTCTGCTCGAAAATTCTACGAATATTTCTCGTTTGTCCCTCGCTTGCCGTTCGTGTCTTAACGTTCCAATCTCGGGAACAAAAGAACTCGCTTCACGCACTCCCTGCATCGTATGGCACACACGCTCAGACACTTTTGTTCTTATTCCTCTATTGGAACTGACACGCGCTGTTGCTCAAACGGTGCCGGTTTTGTTTTAACATAACCTTTTGTTCGCGTTTTTTCAATCTCCTACCCCCTTCGGGTACTCCCTCTATTATTATGGTTTTTGCAAGAGAATTATGAAAAAATAGGTTTATAAAAATCATTTCTTTTAATGACCGCAAACATCCTTGCCACAATTTTGGCTCTTAATGCATTTATGACTGTCATCTTGTTTTTACCTTCTTCCACTTTTCTCAAATAATACTCTTTCATTTCTCCACCGGCTTTGCTGACAAGTGAGACGGCAGAAAGATGAAGGAGTGTTTTAATACACTTGTCGGCACGGTGCGAAACCCTTGCTCTTGAATGCTGGCTGCTACCAGATGTGTATCGGAACGGTGCCAGGCCTGCAAAACAATTGAATTGTCTTGCATTATCAAAACGAGTAAAGGCCTCTGTAACGACAATCATGTTAAGTGCAACAACGGGGCCTACACCGTCAATGGACTGCAACAGCCTGTACTGTCTCGAAAGAGCTTCTGTTGAATTCACGATACATTCCATCTCCTCTGTTATGGAATCTATGACTTCTTGCAGGTTCTTCATCAGTTTCTTCAATCTCTTTGCCTTCTCTTTATATATGCTTTCAGGCATATACTCCTTCTGGTCCTTCATCTGTGCCTTGTACTTGGCAAGATCCGCGACATAAAGGCTACGCTCTGCTTCAAGTTGTTTGAGTCTCTCAATCTCTTGGTCAGGGCGTTCGTAGAGACGTACCTTATCCTCAAAACGGGCTGCATATATCGCTATGCGCTTGGCATCTATCTTGTCGTTCTTGCCACGTTGTACTCCCGATGAGTATTTGATGTTCGACGGGTGCTCAAGCCAAAGCTTGCACTCGACAGCCTCACAAGCACATACAAGCGGATAGGTGTACTGTCCTGTATGTTCTGCACACACCAGCATCTGTGCATTACTTATACCGAATTCATCCTCCAACTGATGTATCAATGCTGTTACTGCACTTGGATGATTGGCAATAACATCCTCGCGTACGACCTTGTTTTCAAACATTACACAGAAGTCGAGCTTCTTTTTTGATACATCAACACCGATAAAATAAAAATTATTCATACATTTGTACATCTTAGTGAGGTAAAGGAACTTGAACTTAACCTAAAAACCTTAACAGATTTTCAATTTAAATTATTATACAGGTCTGGGTTCAAGCAAGGCGGGGAGACCAAATAGAGGGATGGAGCTCGTTCCATACAAGAGGCTGGTTCACTCTCCGCCTTCCTTTACATCAGTTAAACATCATAGGCAAATATAATTATTCTACTTTATCTTTTTTCTCTTGCGCAAATCTAAGGTTAAACTTAAGAGGGAGAGTTTTTCTTGTTTTGTTTGTTTTAACATCACCATTTTTCGCGGTTTCCATAAGCATAGGTAATCCCTAAAAAATAGAGTGAAAGCCCGTTTCTGTTCAGGAGTAAGCGAGGAAATGTTTAAAGTGCGGTAGCGTTATATTTTCTTTAATAACGCTATAACCGCACGAGTCCCGGAGCGCCTGAACAGAAACGAAAAGGTTTGAGCGACAAGCAATGTTCGACCGATGGATATTGCAAAGCAATTCCTGAGCAAAGAACATTGAGACTATTTTTGCTCTGTGCCGAGTTCTTTGATACTTTGGCTTTAGCCCTTTCAGGCACCGACCGTTGGTTCTGTCGGCACAGAAAGTACAATGAGAGAACGACATGAAAAAGAATACAAGTCCAAAGTTTAAAGGTTAAAAACTACCTTCAAATATAAGGGCGAACGAGATCCCTCCGCAAAGGTCGGGATGACATATACCGCGGTTTCGGGCTGGCAAACCCAGCCCCTACAGGCGCGGATGACACATCCGCATAACAAACTGTCCCTCTTTCACGCAAAGAGGGACGAGCAACGAAGTTGCGGAGGGAGATTGAAATCTGTCAAAGCAGATATGCTATCAGCAGTAATTGGGTATAGGGATTTTCAAATCCCGGCAAAGAGGTATTTCTATTTTTCGCATCAGGAAATGCTGCCACTCACAGCCGGCGGATGAGAACATCCTCCGGAATGGGCAGATTAGGAGACTCACAGAAACGGAGGGTATGCTGTGTAAAATAGCATTGTTTAGCAAAAATCGGAATCTCTTCCGAAGAGAGGAAACTTTTGTGTAAAATTACATAAAAATATACATTGATTTGATGTTTTGCTACAAAAAGTTATGAATTTTAACTAAAAAGATATTCTGTAATCTATGATTTGTTTAGCAAAAATGAGATGTCTAATGAATTAGTTCATTAATAATCAATAAAATATTCTCGTTATATCCT
>JAGBSZ010000139.1 GCA_017631585.1 Bacteroidaceae bacterium | reverse complement strand
GAATGTGCGTGTAATTGCATGCGAGAACACAGCTGAGGCTGCGCGCATGGTCGCTCAGAGCGGAGACCCAACAAAGGCATCGCTCTCTTCGCGCCTCTGTGCCGAACTTTATCAGCTTCAAGTTCTAAAATCTGCAATCCAGAACCGCGACAACAACTACACACGCTTCATCTGCATTGCTAAAGAACCTAAAATCTATTCGGGTGCCGACCGTACAAGTATAATGATAAATATCCCTAACCGCCCCGGTACACTCTTCCGTATCATGTCGCGCTTCAATGCAACCGGTGTGAACCTTGTTAAGCTCGAGAGCCGTCAGATTCCCGAACGCGAATTTGAGTACCGTTTCTATTTCGATATTGAGGCTTCCGTATATAGCGAAGAGTTCCTCTCTCTTATGTGCGAGCTTCATGAGTGTGGGGAGCAGTTTAGGTATTTTGGTACTTATGCCGAAATAATATAGTGGAATTGTTTAAAAGCGCGATAGCTGTGTTGTTATGGCTGTTGTATAATCCTCATTTACTTCAAGTAAACTCCGGTTCTCCAACAGCCACACGTCTTGCTCTCACACTTTTACTCCAATCCCACGTTGTCTAAATTGGCTATAACTGTGTTACGCTGAATATGTAACCAAAAGGCAAAATTGCAGTGTAGGTTCGTGTGCAATAAAAAGAGTAATAATATAGCAGTTGACCGCAACTTTTTTTCTTAGCGAACTTGTCATCCTGACCATACCTTAATGAAAACATTAAAAGAGGTTTTCGATGAGCGTAGCGAACTAACGAATGTGAAGGATCTGATTAATATGGCTTTTAGATGCTTCGACTTCGCTCAGCATGACATTTGAACGTTGGGTTAACATCTATATTATTGCAATAAAAAGAGTGGAAAAACGTTATACGTTTGTTGTTTGGCTGTTGCTGAATACCGGCTGTGGTTAAGCAACAAACGTAAATTGTTTCTTGCAACATTTTTATTATATGAATCCAAAGGTTACTGTTATTGTAAAATGGAGCATACTTGTTTTATGTTGGTTGCTCTTCTCACCATTGTTCTACTGGCTTGCAGGCAAGTGGGGTATGGTAAGTAAAGTAAGGCGTATTTGGCTGTCGATATTCTCGCCAAATATGTTTATACTCATTTGGCTGTTGTTTCTTCTGTTTGCCTTATTTGTATGGTATATGGTTATGCTTTACAATAGTCGGGATATGGTACACATCTATGAAGATTCTGAAAGGTTGAAGAGGATAACAGGTGTGGCTTTCCCGGAATTCGCTCTTGTGGAATATAAAAAAGGTGGAGCAAACTGGATGGGGGACTACGAAGATATATTTATTCTTGAAATGGATGAGGAACTCTCCGAAGCAACATATCACCATCTTGACAGCGTAATAGAGTGCGGTGATGCTTATTGGGGCAAGGATGGCATAAGGTATTGGTACAGGAATTCGTGGGGTAATGGCGAACCCACGCCTGAAGGCGAAGACCCCCGACATGACCATTTCTTGGAAATTGATTTTGAGAAAGGAAACCGAATAGTAAATTTACGTTGGGGTATGTGGTAATAAAAGGATTAAAATATGAAAAAAACAGTTCTACTATTAGGAGTGATGCTTTTTGCGTTAAATATACAAGCGCAGATTGCTACAGAGAAGAATAATGCTACCGATTGTGTAACAACAGATGAGGTTTTTGATTTTCAAGTGGTTGATAAAAAACCGAAATTCCCCGGTGGAACAACTTCGTTGCAGAGTTATATAAACAGGAGCCTTCAATATCCACAGATATCCCGTGAAAACAACTCGCAAGGTCGTGTGATAGTACGTTTTATTATAGATAGCAATGGAATAGTTATAAGCCCTCAGGTTGTTAGAAGCTCTGGTGATTTCTATCTTGACATGGAGGCTGTTCGCGTTATAGAGTCTATGCCCAAATGGAAACCGGGTAAGCATAAAGGAAAACCTGTATGCGTATATTTTACAATGCCTATAGTGTTTAGCTTAAAGTAATTTATGAAAAAAATATTGGTTATAAATGGTCCTAACTTGAATATGTTGGGCTTACGTGAACCGGCTCTTTATGGTGCGCAGAATTTTGAGGCATTGCAGGCTTTCATACGTTTGTCTGCCGAGGCTCTCGGGCTTGATGTGGAGTTGTTCCAGTCGAATCATGAGGGCGCGATTGTAGATAAGATTCAGGCTGCATACGGTGTGTTCGACGGTATATTGATTAATCCTGCGGCATACACCCACACGAGTGTGGCTATACTCGATGCTCTCAAGGCGGTGGCTCTGCCAACGGCAGAGGTGCATCTTACCGATATTTCCACACGCGAGGATTTCCGCAAATTCTCCTTTGTGTCGCTCTACGCCCAAAAGACTATCTATGGAAAAGGATTCGACGGTTACAAAGAGGGTTTGGAGTATTTGGCAGAACTGTAAGAAACTGTTTGATTTTCCAAGAATGAACGTAAGGTTACATCAGTTTTTGCGTGACTGGTCACTGCCCATTGCAATGGGTGGCGGAGTGATGATGTATCTGCTCTATGTGAATATCCCACTCTTTGACAACACCCACGCTTTGGCTGCCGATATTATATCCGTCGTTCAGCCGGGGCTTATATTTTAAATGCTTTTTGTCACCTTCTGCAAGGTGAGTATAAGGGAACTAAAACCGGCAAAATGGCATTTGTGGCTGTTGCTGTTCCAGATAATATCGTTTATTGCACTTTCGTTGTCAATAGCCTTGTTCAAGGAGATGGCTGTTGTGACAAAGGTGTTGCTCGAGTCGGCGATGATGTGTCTTTTATGCCCCACGGCAACAGCCGCGGCTGTTATCACAGCCAAGCTCGGCGGCAACTCCGCATCGCTTATCTCCTATACAATGCAGATAAATATAGCAGTGGCACTTATAGCACCACTGTTTCTCACCTTCTCGCATCCGGTAGAGGGAATGTCGCTCGCGTCGTCGTTCATGCTTATTATGGCAAAGGTGTTCCCGCTCTTGCTCTGTCCGCTTATATGTGCTGAGCTGCTGCGTAAATTCCTGCCGGGGGTGCATAAGCTGCTCGTCACCAAGTGGCGTAATCTGCCGTTCTATCTGTGGCTTGTTGCCCTGTCGCTTGCCATTGCAATGACATCGCGTGCGATAGCGCACAGCAATCTTTCCATAGGTGTTATGGCATGTATTGCAGCTGTCTCATTGGTGTGTTGTCTGGTGCAGTTTGCCTTTGGACGTTACATCGGTGCGCGTCACGGCGAAATTATAACTGGCGGACAGTCGCTCGGGCAAAAGAATACAGTCTTTGCCATCTGGTTCGCATATACGTTCCTCACTCCGGTAACAGCCATCGCCGGCGGTTTCTATTCGCTGTGGCATAATCTTGTCAATACGTGGCAGTTGTATAAGCATAATCACAGAGGTTGATGAACTCTGTTGTGCTATATAAATCCCTTATTTGCACCATTCATCCCGTTTGATTACTTTTGTGGTGTCATTACTTAAAAATCATCTATGAAAACAAGAATAATTCTTTTCCTTTCTCTTTTCTGTGTGCTTGTTGCCAACGCACAGACAGATTCATTGGCTATTTACAATGTGGTCAAATCGGCAGATGTAACTGCAACACCGCAGATAAGCAGAAATCAATACAACATCAGATATGCCCATCACTCTTTTTGTGTTGCATTGCCTGTTGCCGTAACGGGATTGGCTCTGTTGCCGGCAGATAAATACATTGCCGACGGAGTGCAGAAAAAGCTTCCCGGTTTTGAGGCAAAGTTCGATGATTATCTGCAATATACTCCTTGGGCAGCCCATGCAGTCATGGGACTTTGTGGCGTAAAAGGTGTGAGCAGGAATCGTTGGCAGGTTCTTACAGCCGATGCCCTTGCCGCAGTAATGATGGCTACTATGGTGAACGGATTGAAGTACAGCATCAACAGAACACGCCCCAATGGCGATAATGCAAGTTTCCCATCAGGGCATACAGCAACTGCATTTACAGGAGCAACGCTGTTGGCACATGAATATGGCAGCCGCAGCGTGTGGATTCCCATTGCGGGTTATACTGTGGCTACAGCATCCGGTGTAATGCGTATTCTTAATAACCGTCACTATGTGAGTGATGTGGTTGTAGGTGCAGCTGTGGGTATCCTGAGTGCAGAACTTGCATATTGGGCTACCGATGCCATATTCAACGACCGCAAACTGCAAAAATCCCACCGCAAGACAATGCGCAACAATATAGCAAATAACTATTGATTGTATTTACAAACAAAAAGAGGCTGACTAAAAAGGCTCTTTTGTCGTTACACTCGCCCTCAAAATGCTCATTTACGCTTAGTAAACTGCG
>JAGBSZ010000138.1 GCA_017631585.1 Bacteroidaceae bacterium | reverse complement strand
ACATAGTTCATTGTCATGAGCAGAGCAAGCGCATAGGTCGATTTTTGAGGAGGAGCAAGCGATGCTGTCACATCATATATATAAGGTTGGGCAATGCCATATCCCACACCGGCAGCAACACAACCGAATATTATAAAAATCAAAGAGTCATTAAAATATACATCAAAAAGACCAAGAGCAATCAGAAGCAACGAAAATATAAGGATACCACCTCGCAGTACCGCTATAATACGATTGATAAACAACCCGGGAATCATCATGGCAATAAAGAACAGAGAGGTAACGTAACCCGACACGGCACTATCGTACCCGTATTTTCCCAGCAGAAACGGCATATCGATACTTACAACCATAACAAGGTAGGTTATAAGCAGATAATACAACATATATTTCACAAGCCTCTTGTAATCTACTTTGCCGGCATTGTCAGCAGCAATATCCTCACTTGCCTTATGCGAAAAACCTTTGTCGCTTTTTTTTATTGCAGGAACAAGCAATATCGATATTACAGGCAACAGATACACCACAAACGGCAGACGCCATTGGATGTCCGCAAGGAATCCGGTCACAGCCGTAGCAACAACAAGAGTGATATTTGTCAAAGCCGATACATAGCCATACTGTTTGGTACGTTGTTCACCAGAGAAGAATTTTGAAATGAGCGATGTAGAAAAAGGTATTATTATACCCGACCCTACACCAAGCAAAGCACTTACTATAATAAGCTGCGTCATTGAGGTGCATACAAAATATAATGCACCACTGATAAGATAGAGCCATAAGCCTATATTCAAGAGCCTTATATAGCCCACTTTTTCGCTTATAAAACCGGCAAGGAGTATAAAAGGAATAATCAAAAGCGAAGGCAGTGTGGTGAGCATCTGAACTTCAAGGTCAGTTGCTGAGGGAAACACGGTAAGCAACTTTTCCGATATCGGCGACACTGCCAACCCCGGCAATGAGGTCAAAGCAGCCACTGACCAAATCCCGGCTAATGCCATAATGGTTATAACACCTTTTCCTGTGTAAATACCCTCTTTATACACACGTCTGCCGTTATCACGCATAAAAGAACTATAGTTCTTAGTATTACTTTTGTTATCCATAAGATTACCAATTAATCTTATTCAATAACAAAATCGAAAAACAATTTGTTGCAAGGCATTGTATAAAACAACGATGGTGATTTTAAAGCAAAGAAGCAGCATTAAAAGCTGTATTCTCCTATAGACGATATTTTTGTTGCATGAATGGCAACAAAAAACTCCTAATTTCATTTCTTCATTTCATTTTAAAAACAAACAAAACTGCATCTTATTTGCAATTTTAAATAATTTTCATTTTTTTTGTTGTTTGGTAAATAAATTAAAAAAAACAAAAACAGATAACATACTATAAAACAATAAACTATGGAAAAGATTATCGGCTTGATTGATGCTCCGTTCACTCCATTCTATGAGAACGGCGAAGTAAATTACGAACCAATCCCTGCATACGCGCAGATGCTTGCAAAGAACGGCATGAAGGGTGTTTTCATCAACGGCTCATCGGGCGAGGGATATATGCTTACCGAAGAGGAGCGTATCAAACTCACCGAGGCATGGGTGGCTGCAGCTCCCGAAGGTTTCAAAATAATTGTTCACGTTGGAAGCACTTGTGTAAAGTCGAGCCGCAGAATGGCTGAGCATGCGCAGAAGATGGGTGTATTCGGCATTGGCGCAATGGCACCTCCTTTCCCAAAGGTGGGTCGCGTTGAAGAGCTTGTGAAATATTGCGAGGAGATTGCATCGGCAGCTCCCGAACTTCCTTTCTATTTCTATCACATCCCTGCATTCAACGGTGCGTTCCTTCCAATGGTCAAGTTCCTTGAAGCTGTAGATGGCAGAATACCCAATTTTGCCGGTATAAAATATACATTCGAGAGTTTGTATGAATATAACCAGTGCCGTCTGTACAAGAACGGCAAGTTCGACATGTTGCACGGACAGGACGAGACAATCCTGCCTTGCCTTGCAATGGGTGGCGCACAGGGTGGTATTGGCGGAACAACCAACTACAACGGATGCAACCTTGCAGGTATCATCGATGCATGGAATGCCGGTGACCTTGAAAAGGCGCGCGAATTGCAGAACTTCTCACAGGAGGTTATCAATGTTATCTGCCACTATCGCGGAAACATCGTCGGCGGAAAGCGTATAATGAAGCTCATTGGTCTTGACCTTGGCAAGAACCGTACTCCTTTCCAGAATATGACAGACGAGGAGGAAGCAGCAATGCGTAAGGAACTTGAGGCTATTAACTTCTTTGAGCGTTGCAATAAATTTTAATTTTTTCTCATAGGGCGGGCAAACCCCGCCCCTACATAATACGACAACAATATGAATTGGAATAACTATTTAAACAATTGGTCGCAGAAATATCGCGACGACCTTGTTAACGACATAATGCCTTTCTGGCTAAAGAATGGTCTCGACCGTGTGAACGGCGGTGTATATACATGCGTTGACCGCGACGGCTCATTGATAGACTCCACAAAATCGGTGTGGTTTCAGGGACGTTTCGCTTTTGTATGCAGTTTTGCATATAACACAATAGAGAAAAACCCCGAGTGGCTCGCTGCTGCAAAAAGTACTATCGACTTCATCGAGGCACACTGTTTTGACACTGACGGCAGAATGTATTTCGAGGTGATGGCAGACGGTACTCCCCTACGCAAACGCCGTTATGTCTTTTCCGAGAGTTTCGCTGCCATTGCCATGGCTGAATATGCAAAGGCATCGGGCGACATGAGCTATGCCGAAAAGGCACTGAACCTGTTCAAGGATATACGCAAGTTTGTTGCCACTCCGGGATATATGGAACCAAAGTATCTGCCGGCATTGCAGGCAAAAGGTCACTCGTTGGTGATGATTCTCATAAACACAGCATCGCGCATACGCAACGTCATCAGCGACCCGGTACTCGACCAGCAAATCAACGAGTCGATAGCTTCGCTAAAGGACTTTATGAAGCCCGAATACAAGGCACTGCTTGAGACTGTAGGTCCAAACGGTGAATTCATCGACACCATCAACGGCCGTCTCATCAACCCCGGTCACTGCATTGAGACTGCGTGGTTCCTGCTCGAAGAGGCAAAGCACCGCGGTTGGGACAAGGAACTAACTGCACAGGCTCTGCAAATCCTCGACTGGTCGTGGGAATGGGGCTGGGACAAACAGTATGGCGGTATCATCAACTTCCGCGACTGTAAGAACCTGCCACCTCAGGACTATTCGCAGGATATGAAATTCTGGTGGCCACAGACAGAGGCTATCATCGCAACCCTTTACGCGTACGAAGCAACGGGCGATGACAAATATCTTATCTGGCACAAGCAGATAAGCGAGTGGACATACGCACACTTCCCCGACACAGAGTGTGGCGAGTGGTACGGCTATCTGCACCGCGACGGAACTGTGGCACAGCCGGCAAAAGGAAACATCTTCAAAGGACCTT